>CAUBQU010000070.1 GCA_958438185.1 uncultured Oscillospiraceae bacterium | reverse complement strand
GTACGGCGGCGGCCTGCGATGTGGACGCGTTTATCGTCCAGGACCTTGGCATGGTGCAGCTGTGCCGCCAGATGGCGCCGCAGATGGCGCTGCACGCCTCCACTCAGATGTCGATCCACAATCTCGACGGGGTGCAACAGGCGGCGAAAATGGGGATCTCCCGCGTCGTCCTGGCCCGGGAGCTGGACCGGGCGGCCATCGCGTATATCTGCCGCAACAGCCCGGTGGAGATCGAGGTCTTTGTCCACGGGGCCCTGTGCATGTGCTATTCAGGCCAGTGCTATATGTCCGCCGTCATTGGGCGGCGCAGCGGCAACCGGGGTCAGTGCGCCCAGCCCTGCCGTCTTCCCTACGGCTACAGCCGGCAGGAGGACAAATACCCCCTGTCGTTGAAGGACAATTGTCTGCTTGCCTATCTGCGGGAGCTGGAGCAGATGGGCGTCTCGTCCATCAAGATCGAGGGCCGCATGAAGCGGCCGGAATATGTCGCTACGGCGACGCGGATCTACCGGGCCGTGCTGGACGGCGCGCCGGTGGACCAGCAGCATCTTTCCGATCTGCAGCGGGCGTTTTCCCGCCAGGGTTTTACCCAGCGGTATTATACCGACGGGCCGGGCCGGGAGATGCTGGGCATCCGAGGCGTGCCCGCCCGGGAGGGCGCGTTTTTTGCCACAGCCCGGGCAACGTATGAAAACTGCGAGGCAGCCCGGGTGCCGGTCCGTTTTTACGCGCTGGTGACGAGGCGGCAGGGCAGTATGCTGGCGGTACAGGATGAGGCTGGTCATATCTGCAAGACAGTCGGCGCGCCGCCGCAGGAGGCGGTGCGCAAGCCGCTGCGGTTGGAGGATCTGGCCGCCCGCCTGGCAAAGACCGGCGGGACACCGTACCTGTGTACTGAAGTCAAGGGCGTCGTCGACCCGGGACTCTCCCTCTCGGCGGCGGCGATCAACGCCATGCGGCGGGATGTGCTCGACCGGCTGACTGCGCTGCGGGGCCGCCGGGAGCCGGCGCATTTGGGGCGCTACACCAAGCCGTTTCTCTACCCCGGCAGCACGACGCCGCCGGTTTTGACCGTCAGCGTCCAGCGGGCCAATCAGCTGACGGCTGCCCTGCTGCGGACAAAGCCCGCCGTCCTCTATGTCCCCCTGGCGGAGCTTGCGGCGCACCCTGCCATTGCCCGGCAGGTCTATGACGAGACAGAGCTTGCCGTGATCCTGCCCCGGGTGATCTGGGATCGGGAGATGAGCCAGGTGCGCCGCCAGCTGGACACGGTCTATGACCTGGGGGTCCGGCATGTCCTCAGCGGCAATTTGGGTCAGTTTTCCCTGGCGCGCTCCCGGGGCTTCCGGGTCCGGGGCGATTTTGGGCTCAATATCTTCAATTCCCGCAGCATGAACTGGCTGCGGCGGGAGGACCTGGTCTCGGCCTGCGCCAGCTTTGAGATGACGCTGCCCCAGATCCGGGATCTTTCCAAGGCCGTTCCGCTGGAGATGATCGTCTACGGTCGCCTTCCGCTGATGCTGACGGAAAATTGCATTATGAAAAACCGCACTGGCGCCTGCATCTGTCAGGCCCAGCAGACAAAGCTGGTCGACCGCACCGGGGAGGAATTCCCCATCCTGCGAGACCCGGGCACCTGCCGAAACGTGATCCTGAACGGGAAGAAGCTCTATCTGCTGGATAAGCGCCAGGCCCTGCGGGACCATGGCCTCTGGGCGCTGCGCGTCCAGTTTACGACAGAGGGCCCGGCGGAGGTCAGCCGGATCATGGAGGCCTGGCGGACCGGCGGGGTATTTGACCCCGGCAGCGGCACCCGCGGCCTGTATTACCGCGGCGTGGAATAACGGCGCAAGCGCCGGAATCATGAGGAGAAGTCATGGAACTGATTTTAGCATCGCAATCCCCCCGGCGGCGGCAGCTGCTGGAGCTGATGGGGCTGCAATTTCAAGTGATGTCCGCCGCGGCGGACGAATGGATGGACCTTGCAAAGCCGGTCGAGGAAGAGATCGGCCGGGTCAGCCGATTAAAGGCGGAGGCCGTTCTGGCCCGGGCGCCCCAGGGCGCCTGCATCATCGCTGCCGACACCCTGGTTTGCATCGACGGCCAGCGCCTGGGCAAGCCCCGGGATGAAGCGGAGGCAGAGGCAATGCTGCGCAGGCTCTCCGGCCGGGATCACACCGTGATGACGGGTGTCAGCGTCCTGTGCGGCGAGCGGGTTGAGACGTTCACGGAAAAGACGCAGATCCACTTCCGCCCCCTGTCCGCCTCGGAGATTCGCGCCTATGTTGCGACGGGTGAGCCGATGGATAAAGCCGGCGCGTATGGCATCCAGGGCCGGGCGGCGCTGTTTGTCAGCGCCATCTGCGGCGATTATTACAATGTCATGGGGCTGCCGGTGTGCCGCCTGACCCAGGTGCTGCGCAGCTTTGGCGTCCGCGTCCTGGGCGTGGCGGACGGCGTTGTGCGAGGTGAGGAGATTGAATAAGCTGTTCACATCCAAAACAAAGCGCATTTTTCTGGCGGCAGTGATCCTGGCGGTCCTGGTCGCCGTCGGCAGCGCAGTTGCTGCCGGGGTTTCCTCCGGGAAGAATTTTGTGCAGTCGCTGATGACGCCGGTCAACGCCACGGTCTCTGCCGTGACCCGCACGGCGGAGCGCTTTTATAACTATGTCTTCCGCTATGAATCGCTGCAGGCGGAAAATGAGTATCTGAAAGAGCGCATCGCCTCGATGGAAGACGAAGTCCGTACCGCCGACGCGCTGCAGCGGGAGAATGAGAAAATGCGCCAGCTGCTGGGCCTGACCCAGGAGCATGAGGACTATCAGCTCGTCTCCGCCTATATCATCAGCTGGGATTCCAGCAATTGGAAAAATACATTCACCATCGGCAAGGGGAAAAATTCCGGCATTGCCGAGAATATGTGTGTCACGACGGAGCAGGGCCAGGTCGTCGGCTTGGTGACAGAGGTTGGAACGAACTGGGCCACGGTGACGACGATCCTGGATTCCTCCCTGCAGGTCTCCGCGACGCTTTCGTCCTCCGGCTATAACGGCATCGTCCAGGGCGCGTACCAGCGCGACGGCTCTGATCGCCTCCGGATGGATTACCTGGCGACGGACGCCGTCATCCGCAACAACGACCAGGTGGTGACCACCGGCTCGACCCTCTACCCCCGGGGCCTGATCCTGGGCTATGTCGTCGATGCCGGGCTGGATGGCACCGGCGTCGCCAAATACGCGATCATCGACCCGGCGGCGGAGTTGGATTCGCTTGAGCAGGTCTTTGTGATCACGGAATATGTCAATGAATAAACGCGGCTTGGACCGCGGCGGAAAGGAGAAGGCATGAATAAGCTGCATATCACCCGGAAGCAGTGGATCTTCTTCCTCCGCTGGGCGGTCTATGGGGCGATGTTTCTGCTGGCCATGGCGCTGCAGGGCACGATCCTCAGCCGCCTGTCGATCTTCGGCGTAAAGCTGAATCTGCTGCCGGCGTGTATCATTTGCGTCGCGCTGCAGGAGGGGCAGGAGCGCGGCGGTGTCTTTGCCCTGTGCGCCAGTACCGTTTTGGCGCTGGCGGGCGCGGACTTTGGCTATCTCAGCATCGCGGTGCTGACTTTTTCGGCGGTGTTCTGCGCATGGCTGTGCCGGGCGCTGTTTTATCACACGCTGCTTGCCAGCGCGCTGTGCTGCCTGGGGGCGTGGCTCGTCAATGAGACTTGCATTTTCCTGCTGCGGCTGCTGCTGGGGTCGGTGGAGCCGATGCAATATCTGCTGGTGCTGCTGCCTGGCGCGCTTCTGTCGCTGGTGGGATGCCCGGTGTTTTATTACCTGTCGCGTTTGATCGCGAAAATTGGGGACTGACTATGGAACGAATCACACAAAAACGGGTCGCCGTCTTCTTTGTATTGCTGGCGGCGCTCTTGGGCTTTTTTGCCTTCCGGCTGTATATTGTCCAGGTGGTCAACGCCACGGACGGCGACAGCTCGATCTCAACCTATACCTACCAGACGAATGTCTCCGCCTCCCGCGGCCAGTTTCTGGACCGCAACGGCAATATCCTGGTCTCGAACCGGGCCAGCTACAATGTTATCATCAACGACTATGTGCTCTTTAATTCCGAGAGTCCCAATGAGGACCTGCTGCGGCTGGTGCGCCTGTGCGACAAGCTGGGCATCGACTACGCGGACCATCTGCCCATCACGGCGGAGAAGCCCTATGCCTACACGCTGGAGGAGATGCCCGAGGCGTGGCAGGGCTATTTCCGCGCGTATTTGAACGCCTATACCTGGGACGCGGATATTTCTGCCCAGCAGATCATCAAGCTGATGAAATCCGTCTACAAGATCCCCAATGATTGGGATGAGGCGGAGGCGCGGAAGGTCCTGGGTCTGCGGTATGAGCTCAAGCTGCGCAGCTGCGCGTCCCTGGACCCATATGTCCTCGTTGCCGATGTGAATTCGACGGACCTTGCGGCGCTGATGGAGCTGGATATCCCCGGCATGAGCGTGGAGACGACGACGGTCCGGGAGTACAACACCCCCTACGCTGCCCATATTCTCGGCCGGGTCGGCCTGATGGACAGCGACGAATACAAAAAGTACAAGGAGCAGGACTACTCCATGAACGCCTACGTGGGCAAGGACGGGCTGGAAAAATCCTTCGAGTCCTATCTCCACGGGACCGACGGCATCCGGCTGACGACGGTGACCTCCAACGGCGAGGTCGTCGATGAGCATTACGCGGTGGAGCCCAAGGCGGGCAATAACGTGGAGCTCACCATTGATATCGACCTGCAGGCGGTGGCGGAAAAGGCGCTGGAGAGCTGTATTTTGGATCTGCGGGAGAACGGCGTCGGCAAGGACGGTGAGGGCAAGGACGCCGAGGGCGGCGCTGCCGTCGTCATGTCCGTCAAGACCGGCGAGGTCCTGGCCAGCGCCAGCTATCCGACGTTCAATCTTGCGACCTACACGGAGGATTTCAACAAGCTCAATGCGGATGAGACGGCGCCGCTGTACAACCGCGCCCTGAGCGCGATCTATCCCCCCGGCTCGATCTATAAAATGGTCACCGCCATTGCCACCATCGACAGCGGCACGGCCAGCCGGTATCTGCAGATCGAGGACCAAGGCATCTACCGGTATTACGATGACTACCAGCCCGCCTGTTATATCTATACGGCCTCCGGTGTCACCCACGGCGTCGTCGATATGATGCAGGCGATCTCCGTCTCCTGCAACTATTACTTCTACGAAGTCGGCCGCCGGACGGGGATCGACGCCATCGACAAAACGGCAAAGCAGCTGGGCCTGGGCGAGGATACCGGTGTGGAGATCGCCAATGCCGACGGCTACCGCGCCAACCCGGAGACAAAGAAAAAGCTGTATGCCGATGACCCGGACCAGTCCGGCTGGTACGGCGCCGATACGCTGATGGCGTCCATCGGCCAGTCGGAGAATAAATTCACGCCGCTGCAGATGTGCGTCTATACCACGGCGCTGGCCAATAAGGGCACGCGCTACGAGGCGCATTTCCTGAAAAAGATCATCTCCGGCGACTATCAGACCCTGCTGGAGGAGAAAACGCCGCAGGTCGCCTCGACGCTGGATATGTCCCAGGAGGCCATTGACTGTGTCTTCACCGGGATGCGCCTGTGCGCGACGGAGGGCACGGCGAAGAATATTTTTGAAAATTACGACGTTGCCGTCTGCTGTAAGACCGGCACGGCGCAGCACGGCGCAGAGGGCTCGGATAACGCTTCGTTTGTCCTGTTTGCCCCGGCGGACGATCCGGAGATCGCCATTTCCGTCTATGTGGAAAAGGGCGCTCAGGGCGGCAACCTGGGTAAGGTCGCCAAGGAGATCCTGGATTATTATTTCTCGACCACCGTGCAGCGTGAGACTTCGCCCCAGGAGGGGCTGCTGCAGTAAAGCGGCATAGAACCAGGAAGGAATGCATCTATGGAGGAGCTTTTGCAAATACCGCTGCTCGATGTCCGGAAGCTGATCAGCGCCGGTGCGGGCGATGCGGCGCTGTTGTATTTATACTTGCGGTCCGGCGGCACGCTGTCCCAAGCGGGCAGCGCCCTGCAGTTGCCTGCGGCAAAATTGGAGCAGGCGGCTGCCAGCCTGCGGCAGCTGGGGCTGCTGCAGAAGCCGGATCGCCGCCTGCCGCAGGATCACAGCCCCGTCTATACCGAGGAGGACGTCTCCCGCCATATGGAGCGGGATAAGCGCTTTTCCCAGCTGGTGGGTGAAATTCAGCGGGAGCTGGGGCGGCTGCTGTCCAACGAGGATCTGAAGATCCTCTTGGGGATGCTGGATTATTTAGACCTGCCCATGGAAGTGGTGGCGATCCTGGTGCATTTTTGCGTCGAGCGCAACCGGGCCCGGGGCAATCTGCGCGCCCCCTCCTTCCGGATGATGGAGAAAGAGGCCTACCGCTGGGCCGACGATGGGATCGACACCATGGAGCAGGCGGCGGCTTTCGTCCAGAATCAGCTGCAGCTTCAAAGCCAGATCGGCCGGGTGCGGCAGATGCTGCAGCTTTCCGGGCGGCGGCTCACGGCGGCGGAGGAGCATTATATCCGCAGCTGGCTGGGCATGGGCTTTGACCTGCCGGAGCTGCAGCTGGCCTATGAGCGCACCTGCCTGAATACCGGGGGCCTCAAATGGCAGTACATGAATAAAATTCTACTCAATTGGGATCAGAAAAACCTGCATACCGTCGCCGGGATCGAGGCAGCGGAGCGGGCACCGAAGGGGCGGCAGGAGCAGGCAGCTCCGGCAGTCAGCCCCATGGCCAAGGCGGCCATTGCGCGTTTGGTCCAGGAAGAGAGCCGGGAGTGACCCGGCAAGGGAGGTAACGGCATATGGCATATTCCCCCGCAGTCGTCCAGCGGGCCCGGGC
>CAUBQU010000069.1 GCA_958438185.1 uncultured Oscillospiraceae bacterium | reverse complement strand
CATCGCCCGGTGCTTGAACCGGAAGCTGGCGCGCATCGCCCTGGGCGGCGTTCACGATGAGGCCGAAATTCGCGGCCACCGCAAGACCTATATCGGCGCCATGCCGGGCCGCATCATCGCTGGCATCCAGCAGGCGGGGAGCAAGAACGCCGTGCTGCTGCTCGACGAGATCGACAAGCTGGGCAGCGACTACCGGGGCGACCCGTCGTCGGCCCTGCTGGAGGTCCTGGACAGTGAGCAAAATGCGACATACCGGGATCACTATCTTGAGGTCCCGTTTGACCTGAGCGAGTGCCTGTTTATCACGACGGCCAACACGACGGAGACGATCCCCCGCGCGTTGCTGGACCGGATGGAGGTCATCGAGCTGGGGTCTTATACCGACGAGGAAAAGCTGATGATCGCCAAGCGGCATCTGCTGCGCAAGCAGCTGGCGCTGCACGGGATGGACGGCAAGCAGGTCCGCGTGACGGACGACGCGCTGCGGGAGATCATCCGCTGCTACACCCGGGAGGCCGGGGTGCGGAACCTGGAGCGGCAGTTAGGCAAGCTGGCGCGGCGGGCCGCGGCCAAGCTCGTGCAGCAGGATACCCCGAAGCGGATCACCGTCAACGGCGCAAATCTGGAGGAATTTCTGGGCGTGCGCCGCTTCCTGCCGGACAAGCTGCCGCCCTGCGACCCGGTCGGCTTGGTGACTGGCCTTGCCTGGACGGCAGTCGGCGGCGAGACGCTGGAGGTCGAGGTCAACGTCATGGACGGCAGCGGCAAATTAGAGCTGACCGGCAATCTGGGCGACGTGATGAAGGAATCGGCCCACGCGGCCTGGAGCTACCTCCGCGCCCATGCGGCCCAGTGGCACATTGCCCCGGATTTTTATAAGACGAAGGACATCCATGTCCACTTCCCGGAGGGCGCAGTGCCCAAGGACGGGCCGTCTGCGGGCATCACCGTCTGCACGGCGATGGTCTCGGCCCTGTCCGGCGCGCCGGTGCGGCGGGATATCGCCATGACGGGCGAGATCTCCATCCGCGGCCGGGTGCTGCCCATCGGCGGCCTGCGGGAAAAGACGATGGCGGCGCTGCGGCATGGCATCCGCCTGGTCATCATCCCCAAGGCCAATGAAAAAGACCTGGAGGAGATCGACCCGCTGGTCCGCAAGGGCCTGAACTTTATGACCGTCGAGCAGGTGGACAGTGTGCTGGAAGCGGCGCTGGATTTCTCCGCCTGTACCGCGGCGGTTTTGGAGGAGCCTGCCAAGAGCGCGCCCCAGCAGGTCGCCCTGCCGGTGCCGGAGCAGGTGAATAAAACCAGGACGCCGGATCTGCGGCAATAAGGAGCAGGCATGAATTTTCAAAACGTTTCGTTCGTCCTCTCCGCGGCCTCTCCGGCGGATTTCCGTCGGGATGGGCTGCCGCAGATCGTCTTTGCGGGGAAGTCCAATGTGGGCAAGTCCTCGGTCATCAACCGGGTTTTGCAGCGGAAAAATTACGCCAGAGTCGGCGAATCGCCGGGCAAGACCGTCCATATCAACTATTTCCTCGTCGATGGGGCGGCGTATCTCGTCGACCTGCCGGGCTATGGCTATGCCAAGGTCCCCAAGGCGGAGAAGGACCGCTGGGCCAGGCTTATGGAGGATTATTTTGCCGCAGAGGGTCTCATCACCCTGGGCATTATGATCGTCGATGCCCGCCATGCCCCGACGGCGCTTGACAAGGTCATGGCCGATTGGTTCAAGCAGTCCGGCGCGCCGTTCCTGGTCGTGGCCAATAAGCTGGATAAGCTGAAAAAGAGCGAGATCGCACCGAATATGCAGCGCATCGCGGGCGACCTGGGCCTGCCGGATGTATGCCACGTGCTGCCGTTTTCTGCGCAAAAGGGCGACGGACGGGCAGAGTTGGTCGAGCTGATCGAGCAGGCCGCGCAGGGGCAGCTGTAAGCAGCGGGAATAGGACGAACTGATTTTAGAACGCGCCGCTTCGTGGGCAATCCGCCCCGGAGCGGCGCGCCTTAAACTTTCTTAAATCCGCCGGAAAACAGATGCATTTTGCCGCAGGTGTGTTATGATAACAGCAAGAAGTAGCCGCGCGATGCTGGCAAAGCGCGGCGCGAGAAAACACGGCGAAGGGGGCCGGGGCAGTGGAAGAAAAATTGCAGGTGCTGGTGGTGGATGACGAGGCCGATATCCGCGGCCTGCTGCGGGTCTTGCTGGAGCGCCACGGTATGGCGGTCATAGAGGCGGCCAATGGGCGGCAGGCGATCACGGCCATGCAGGTTCATAGCGGTCTGGACCTTGTCATTCTGGACGTTATGATGCCCGAGTGCGACGGGGTGCAGGCTTGCAGCGAGATCCGCAAGCTCTCGTCTGTGCCGATCCTGTTTTTGACCGCCCGGACCCAGGAGGCGGATATGCGCGACGCCTATGCCAGCGGCGGGGACGATTATCTGGGCAAGCCCTTCTCCCAGGCAGAGCTGCTGATGAAGGTCGATTCCCTCATCCGCCGCTACCGGGTCTACAAGGGCAAGCTCCAGACCCAGGTGCTGCCGGGGATGATCGAGCTGTGCGATGAGAACCACAGCGTCAAGAAAAGCGGCGCGTACATCGACCTGACGGATATGGAGTATCATATCCTGAAATTCCTGGTGCAGAACCGGGGGCAGACGGTCTCAGTGCAGCAGATCTATGAAAACGTCTGGCATGAAAAATATATGCCGACCTCATCCAATACCGTGATGGTACATGTTCTGAACTTGCGGAAAAAGCTGGAGACGTCGCCTTCGTCGCCGAAGCTGATCCGGACGATTTGGGGAAAGGGCTATCAGATTGACTAAGAAGCATTATTGCCCGCTGCGGCTGCAGATGGTGTTCTGCTTTATCCTCGGCGCGGCTTGCGCGGTTGCGATCTATTTTGGCGCGTCCCGCTTGGGGACGTATCTGATCGACCGCTATTACCTGGATGAGACCGCCACGCTACAGCGGGAGCAAGCGCTGATGGAAAGCTTTGACGCCTACGTGCAGGCGGGGAACCTGACCTCCGAGGATTCCGACGCCATCGGCGCCTGGGCGGAGGATATGAAATACGCCTATATCTTGATCTTCCGCAGCGGCGAGCTGACAATGGAAGCGGATGCGTCGGGCGCCTCCCAGCCTCTGGAGGACGAGAGCCTCTGGTATGACGATCAAACGGCCTATGACCGGTATTTTTACCCGGTGCATTTTCAGGACGGCGTCTGTGCCGTGACGGTCTATGATTTTTCCTCCGCGAAAATGTATACGATCTCGACGGTCGCGTCCATAACGCTGGCGGCGATCGGCTTCTTGGTCGTGATCCTGCTCAATAACCGCCGCCTGCGCAAGCGCATCACGGGCATCTCCCGCTGCGTCTGCAAGGTCGCGGCCGGGGACCTGGAGCTGGAGATCACAGAATCCGGCCAGGATGAGATCTCGGACCTGGCTGTGGATATCGACCAGATGCGCCGTACGCTCCTGGACCAGCTCAAAAAAGAGCAAGAGGCCTGGCAGGCCAATACAGACCTGCTGCGCGCCATCTCCCACGATATCCGGACCCCACTGACCGCGCTGCTGGGCTATCTGGACCTGGTGCAGTCCCACCAGTATGAGACCCAGGCGCAGTTGGAACAGTACCTGGCGATCTGCGATGCCAAGGCCCAGCAGCTGCGGCAGCTGACAGATAAGCTCTTTGGGTATTTCCTCGTGTTCTCCAACCGGGAGCTGCACCTGAACCAGGAGCCCTTCGATACCCAGCTGCTGTTTACCCAGCTGTTTGGCGAGGAGATCTGCTGCCTGGAGAACGAGGGCTTTACCGTCGCGTGGGAGCGCCTGGAGCAGACGCAGACCGTCGTGACCGATTCGGTGCAGCTGCAGCGGGTCGTTGCGAACCTGTTTTCCAATATCCGCAAATATGCCGACCCGGCAAAGCCGGTGCAGGTGCAGGAGCAGCTGCGCAAGGGGCGTATCTGCGTGCGGCTTTCCAACGCCGTGAATCCGGTGGCCGGTGCGGTGGAGAGCAACCAGATCGGCCTGCGGACGTCCCGCAAGCTGATGCAGCTGCTGGGCGGCGGCCTGCATACGTCGGAGGCCAAGGGGGTCTTCCTGGTGGAGCTGACACTGCCGGTGCAGCCTCAGCAGGAACCGGCGGCGGAAGCTTGAGTTTTTTTCGCTGTAAACTTGACAAAAATTGGCCGGTATGATAATATAAACCTCGCAGCCAAGCAATTCGGAGAGATGTCCGAGCGGTTTAAGGAGCTGGTCTTGAAAACCAGTGACTCAGCAATGAGCCGTGGGTTCGAATCCCACTCTCTCCGCCAATTCTCTCAGGGTTTCTGCGATTTGGAGAAGTACCCAAGTGGCCGAAGGGGCTCCCCTGCTAAGGGAGTAGGCGTCTAAAAAGCGCGCAAGGGTTCAAATCCCTTCTTCTCCGCCAAGCCCACCGTGATTTTTCGAAAATCCCGGTGGGCTTTTTCTCGTTTTGACGGCGTGGAATATGGCCTGGAAGATGGCTTGAAATACCTGCATTTCTGCGCGGTGCGCGCCGGTTATTTGCGGAAAAACCGGGATGTTACGCTGCGTTGCTTGCGGCAACGGGGGCATCTTTGGTATCATCGCGGCATCGGCAGAAGAAAGGTGGTTTGAATTTTATGCTGAGCGAAAATTTAAAAACATGCAGAAAAGCAAAGGGACTTTCCCAGGAAGAGCTGGCCATCAAGCTGCACGTCGTGCGGCAGACGGTCTCCAAATGGGAACAGGGGCGCTCTGTTCCCGATGCCGACCTGCTGCTCGCCCTCTCCGAGGCGCTGGAGACGCCGGTCAGCGCGCTGCTGGGCGAGACGATCACCGCGCCCCAGGCAGATGATCTCAAAGCAATCGCGGAAAAGCTGGAGGTCATCAATCTCCAGCTGGCAAAGAGGAAGCGGACGGGAAGGTCGGTGCTGCACTGGGTCTGCATTGCGCTGTGCATCGCGGTCGTGATGGGATTTTTGGTGCTGCTTGCCATGGGCAGCCCGTATCTATCCTGGGATTACCAGGACCCGGAGACGGCGGTGGCCGGGGTGGCGCTGCATGCTGCTGAGTGGCTGTATGTCAGAGCTGCACCGGTCCTCCTGCTCGCTGCAGCCGCCGGGGCGATCCTGACCCGCAAGCGGGATTAAAGGGGAGAAGAAAAGTGCCGCAGCGCGCTCCGCGTCATCACGGGGCGCGCTGCGGTTTGGTACAGAGACAGCGCAGTTTCTGGTGCTTTTGCGGAAAAATTCCGCTGGAATCTAGCAAAACTGGTACTTGTTGCTATTGTATTTGCAGAAAAAGAAAAAAATAATAGGGGTACGCTCCACCTGGGGCGGCAGAACGCTTTGGACGCGCTGCAGTGCGTCCGGATCGAAGTACCCCCCCTGCGGCGCGCGGCTTGCGGCGCAGAGAAAGTCAGGCGGTTTATGGGAAAATATCGGGCGCTTGCCCGCAATACGGTCATTATCAGCGCCGGGACGATGCTTTCCAAGCTGGTCGTCTTTTTCATGGTGCGCTTTTATACCGGTGTCCTTTCCCCGGCGGAATATGGCACGGCAGATCTGCTGATCACGACGGTCAGCTTGCTGACGCCGTTTATCTCCCTGGGGATCTCAGACGGCGTCTTTCGCTTTACGCCGGAGTACCCCCGGTCGCAGAAGAGCATTTTCAGCACCGGGATCTATACAGTCACAGCTGGTGCGGTAGGATTTCTTCTCCTGCTGCCGCTGCTGCATCTGGTGCCGGAGTTTCACGGGTATCTGGCCCTGCTTGTTTTGATGACGCTGGCGTCTTGCTATCACGCGGTCTGTGAGCAGTATGTCCGGGCACAGGGGGATACGATGCTGTATGCCCTGCAGGGGCTGCTCAATACGACGCTGGTCGTTGTGCTGAATATTGTGCTGCTCAAGGTGTTCCGGATGGGGATCACCGGGTATGTGCTGTCCGTCGCTCTGGCAGATCTGACCTGTACGGTGTTCCTGGTCCTGAAAAAGCGCCTTTGGCGCCGGATGACGCGCCGCCCAAACCGCAACCTGCGGCGCAAAATGCTGCGCTACAGCATTCCCCTGATCCCGACGACGGTGTTCTGGTGGATCACCAGCGCGTCGGACCGGTATATGATCAACGCAATGCTCGGCGGTGATGCCAACGGCATCTACACCGTCGCCAACAAGCTGCCGACGATCCTGACGCTGCTCTCCAGCGTCTTGATGCAGGCGTGGCAGTTTTCCGCTATCCAGGAATCGAAGAGCGATCTGCGGGAGCAGGCGCATTTTTATTCCAATGTCTGGCTGGCGTTGATGGCGGCGCTGTTTATTGCCTCCAGCGTGATGATCGCTTTTGCAAAGCTGGAGATTCGGCTCCTGGCCAGCGAGGCGTATTTTGACGCGTGGCAATATGTGCCGGTGCTCTGTGCGGCGATGCTGTTTTGCGCCTTTACCTCGTTTTTGGGCAGCGTCTATACCGTCACACAGCGCAGCGGGCTGTCGTTTTGGACCTCGCTTATCGGCGCAGTGGTCAACATTGCCCTCAATGCGCTGCTGATCCCGTCCAAGCTTGGCATCCAGGGCGCGGCCATCGCGACGTTTGCCAGCTATTTCATCGTCTTTTTGGTACGGGCCAGAAGCGCCCGTCAGCTGATCCCGTTCCGTCTGTTTAAAGGAACCTTGCTGCTCAGCACCGTTGTCTTGGGCGGGCAGATCCTCTTTATCAGCTTCCAGTGGCCCGGTTGGCAGATCGCCCAAGCCGTCGCCCTCCTGGCCCTTCTCATTATCGACCGCCGCCAGCTCCTCGAACTCCTACACGGCCTGGCCCGGAAAAGAAAAAAACAATAACGCCAAAAAGCAGCCTGCCCGATCCGCAAGGCTGCTTTTTGGCGAAAAAACACGCGATACTTATGCTATTTCTAGCAAAGTACGCGTGTTTTTATTTTTGAAGATAGTGTGATAT
>CAUBQU010000068.1 GCA_958438185.1 uncultured Oscillospiraceae bacterium | reverse complement strand
TCGTCTATCTGCGCGTCATGAACGGCACGATGCGGCCGGGCATGGAGGTACGGATGATGGGCACCGGCGCGGTCTATAAGATCGTCGAGGTCGGCTATCTCAGCCCCCGGGGCATGATCGCCGCGCCGGAGCTGGGCGCGGGCGAGGTCGGCTATCTGACCGCTTCCATCAAAACGATCTCCGATACCCGGGTCGGCGATACCGTCACAGGCCTGGAAAACCCGGCGGCGGAAGCGCTGCCCGGCTACAAAACCGTCCAGCCCATGGTCTTCTCCGGCGTCTACCCCGCCGACGGCTCCAAATACGACGACCTGCGGGACGCGCTGGAAAAGCTGAAGCTGAACGACGCCTCTATGAGCTATGAGCAGGAAAATTCCATTGCCCTGGGCTTCGGCTTCCGCTGCGGCTTTTTGGGGCTGCTCCATATGGAGATCATCATGGAGCGCCTGGAGCGGGAGTTTAACCTCGACCTGATCACGACAGCTCCGAACGTCGTCTACCGCGTAACGAAGACCGACGGCACAACCGTCGAGGTCTACACGCCGCTGAATTATCCCGACCCGGCGGAGATCCAGGAAGCGCAGGAGCCGTTTGTCAAGGCCAGCATCATCACGCCGCCGGAGTACGTCGGCAATATCATGGAGCTGTGCCAGCAGCGCCGGGGCGAATACCAGGATATGACGTATCTTGACCAGAGCCGCGTTGAGCTGCACTATCTCATGCCCCTCAACGAGATCATCTACGATTTCTTTGACTCCCTCAAATCCCGCACCCGGGGCTACGGCTCGCTGGACTATGAGCTCTACGGCTACCGGCCCAGCAAGCTGGTCAAGCTGGATATTCTGCTCAATGGCGATGTCATCGACGCGCTGTCCTTCATCCTCTTTGCCGACAGCGCCTACGCCCGGGCCCGGAAGATCTGCGAAAAGCTGAAGGAGAATATCCCGCGCCAGATGTTTGAGATCCCGGTGCAGGCCGCCGTGGGCGGCAAGATCATCGCCCGGGAGACCATCAAGGCCCTCCGCAAGGACGTCCTGGCCAAGTGCTACGGCGGCGACGTCACCCGGAAGAAGAAGCTGCTGGAGAAGCAGAAGGAGGGCAAAAAACGGATGCGCAGCTTTGGTACCGTCTCCGTCCCCAGCGAGGCCTTTATGGCCGTGCTGAAAATGGACGACTAAGCCCGCACCGATCGCGAAAGGAAGAACACCGCATGGCCTTTAACTTTAAAATGCCATATGAAAAAAAAGTCCTGCCCCAGCGGGAATTGGGCATTTATATTCACATTCCCTTCTGCCGCAGCAAATGCCAGTACTGCGACTTCTACTCCCTGGGCGGCAGCCGGGAAAAGGCCGTGACAGACCGGTATCTGCAGGCGCTGACGAGCCATTTCAAAGAGTCTGGCGCCCGAGCTGCTGGTTACGTCGTCGATACCGTCTATTTTGGCGGCGGCACCCCCAGCTTTTTCGGGGCCGCGGGCCTGATCCGCATTTTTAACGAGCTCCAGCGGCGCTTTGAGATCTCGCCGGACGCAGAGATCACCTTCGAAGCCAACCCCGACAGCGTCTCCCCCGCGCTGCTGCAGGCGCTGCACAATGAGGGTTTTAACCGCATGAGTCTGGGCGTCCAGAACGATGAGGACGAGGTCCTCAAAAAGCTGGGCCGCCCGCATACCTATGCCCAGGCCATCCACGCCGTGGAGCAGGCCCGGGCCGCGGGGTTTGAAAATCTCTCCATCGACCTGATGTACGGTTTGCCCAACCAGACGCTGCCCCAGTGGCAGCAGACGCTCTGCCATGTGATGGACCTGGAGCCGGACCATGTCTCCTGCTACGGCCTGAAGGTCGAGCCGGGCACGCCGCTCTGGGAGTATAAGGACTGCGTCAATATCCCCGACGGCGACACCCAGGCGGATATGTACCTCTACACCTGCGACAAGCTGGACGAGCTGGGGTTCCATCAGTATGAGATCTCCAACTTTGCCCGTCTCGGCTTTGCCTCCCGGCACAATCTGAAATATTGGACCGGCGGGGAATACCTGGGCTTCGGCCCCTCGGCTGCCTCGGATTTCGCGGGTAAGCGCTTTACCATCGCCCGGGATCTTACCGCCTACTGCGACGGCATCCTGACCGGCGGCGCGATCCTGAGCGAATGCGAAGAGATCCCCAGCCGCGAGCGGGCCGGGGAGTACCTGATGCTGCGTCTGCGGACGGTGCAGGGCATTGATTCAGAGGAATATGTCCGCAGCTTCCTGCTGCCATTCCGCCCGCTGGACCAGATTTTGCAAAAATGCAAGGAAATGGGCCTTGCCAAGCAGGAGGACACCCGCTGGCACCTGACCCCCAAGGGTATGCTCGTCTCCAACAGCATTTTGACCGAGCTGCTGCTGGCCCAGGAGCACTCCACGCCGCTGGCACGACGGTAAAATGACGAAAAACAGACGGCCATACCGGCACTCCGTCCGGTATGGCCGCTTTTATAGATTATACAGATAAAAAGGCATAGCCGTTTAGAACGGCTATGCCTTTTGCATTTCTTTGGCGTTTTTGGTCGCTTACTCGAGGATCTTCAGCGCGCCGGTGGGGCAGTTTTCTGCGCACTTGCGGCAGGACGCACAGATCTTGATCGTCTCTTCGCTCTGGAATTCCGGCTTGATGACCGTGTTGAAGCCGCGGCCTACCAGGCCCAGCAGGCCCTTACCGACGACCTCGTCGCAGACCCGGACGCACTGGTTGCACAGGATGCACTTGCCCTGGTTGCGCTCGATGATCGCCAGGCGCTGCTCGGTATAAGCAGGATGGTTCTTGCCCATGAGCCGCTGCGGGTCGATGGGGGAGCGGTTGGCAAATTTGATCAGGCGGCATTCGCCGTAATCAAAGCAGCCGCACTCCAGGCAGCGCTTTGCCTCCGCCCGGGCTGCATCCTCGGCAAAGCCCAGATTGATCTCCTTGAAGTCATGCTTCCGCTCCTCGGCGGGGCGGACCGGCATCTGGATCCGGGCGATCTTCTCCCGGTCGGCAAAGTCCTTCTCGCTGACCTGGCGCTCCGAGACATACGGCTTGCGATAGCCGACGAGGTTCCCATGCAGATAGGAGTCGACCACTTCGGCGCAGCGGTCGCCTTCGCCGATGGCAGCAATGGCAATGGAAGCGCCCTTGTTCGTCGCATCGCCGATGCCGAACACGCCATCAACGCTGGTGCGGTAAGTCGCTTCGTCGGCGGCAATGATGCCGCGGCTGTTGCACTCCAGGGCCTCGAAGCCCACGGGGTTGACCTTCTGGCCGATGGCAGCGATGACGCTGTCCACGTCCAGGATCTCAAATTTGCCCTCTACCGGCACCGGCGCGCGGCGGCCGGAGGCATCCGGCTCGCCCAGCTCCATGACCTGGAGCTTGACCGCCTTGACCTTGCTGTTCTCGCCGATGATCTCAGCGGGGTTCGTCAGGAATTTGAAGGTGACGCCCTCTTCCCGGGCCTCTTCGATCTCGATGGCTTCCGCCGGCATTTCTGCTTCCGTCCGGCGGTAGATCACATAGACCTTCTCCGCGCCCAGGCGCACTGCTGTCCGGCAGGCGTCCATGGCTGTGTTGCCGCCGCCGACAATGGCGACCCGCTTGCCAATCTCCGGCGCCTGGCCCATGGCGACACCCCGCAGGAAATCGATGCCGCCCAGCACACCCTCCAGCTCTTCGCCGGGGCAGCGCACGCCAGTGCTCTTCCATGCGCCGATGGCGACGATGGTCGCATCGTACTGCTTCCGGAAATCGTCAAAGGAAATATCCTTGCCGATGCGGACATTGTTCTGCAGCTTGACGCCGACCGCGGTGATCTCCGCGATCTCTTCGTCCACGATCGCCTTCGGCAGCCGGTATTCCGGAATGCCATAGCGCAGCATACCGCCCATCTTGGGCATGGCGTCTACGACTGTCACGTCGTGGCCCTTACAAGCCAGGTAATAGGCCGCCGCCAGGCCGCCGGGGCCGCCGCCGATGACGCCGACTTTTTTGCCCGTGGCCGGTTTGACCTCCGGCTGATAGCCGCCCGCCGCGCGAACGCGGTCGGCTGCGAAATATTTCAGATACGCGATGGAGATCGGCTGCTCGACATACTTTCTGCGGCAAGCCGTCTCACACGGATGGGGACAAACCCGCCCGATGGAGGAGGGCATGGGGATCTTCTCCTTGATGATCCGCACGGCTTCCCGGTCATTGCCCAGGGCGATCTGCTTGACATAGGCCTGACATTCCGTCCCGGCGGGGCAGTTGAGCATACACGGGCCCTTGCAATCACCCACGTGGTCGCTCATCAGCAGCTCCATGGTGATCTTCCGCGACTGCGCCGCCCGGGGCGAATCGGTCATAATGACCTGACCGTCCTTGGGGATCGTGGAACAGGCACGCAGCAGCTTCGGGCAGCCCTCCGCCTCGACGACGCACAGGCCGCAGCCGGCGTAGTGCTTCAGCTGGCCGTTTTCACACAGGTTGGGGATCTCGATCCCGTTCTGTGCGGCGATCTGCAGGATCGTCTGCCCGGCAGTCCCGGTGCATTCTTTGCCATTGATGATAATTTTGATTTCAGCCATGATACGCACCTCCCATTAGTCCACAGACACTGCGCCGAAGCGGCAGAGTGTGATGCACTGGCCGCACTTGATGCAGGCGTTCTGGTCGATCGCATGGGGCTTCTTCGGCTCGCCATGGATCGCCTGCACCGGGCACTTCCGGGCGCACAGGGTGCATCCCTTGCACTTGTCCGGGTCGATCCGGTAGGCGAGCAGGCTGGTGCACTCCTGGGCGGGACACTTCTTATCGCGGATGTGGGCATCGTACTCGTCGCGGAAATAGCGGATCGTCGTCAAAACGGGGTTCGGCGCCGTCTGGCCCAGGCCGCACAGTGCGCCGTCCTTGACGCCCTTACAGAGCTCTTCCAGCAGCTCCACATCGCCCTCTTTTCCCTCGCCCTGGCAGATGCGGTCGAGAATCTCCAAAATACGCGTCGTGCCGATACGGCAGGGCGTACATTTCCCGCAGGACTCCTTGGCCGTGAAGTTCAGGAAGAACCGGGCCATATTGACCATGCAGGTGCTGTCGTCCATGACGACCATGCCGCCGGAACCCATGATAGCGCCGGTCGCGCCCAGGGCCTTGTAGTCGATGATCGTATCGAGCAGGGAGGCCGGGATGCAGCCGCCGGAGGGGCCGCCCATCTGGACTGCCTTGAACTGGCGGTCGTTCTTGATGCCGCCGGCGATATCGAAGATGACATCCCGCAGCGTCATGCCCATGGGGACTTCTACGAGGCCGCCGCGGCGGACCTTGCCGGTCAGCGCGAAGACCTTGGTACCCTTGGAGTTTTCCGTGCCCATGGCCGCGAATTTTTCGCCGCCGTTTTCGATGATCCAAGCCACATTGGCAAAGGTCTCGACATTATTGATATTGGACGGCTCGTTCAGGAAGCCGCACTGGGCCGGGAACGGCGGCTTGAGCCGCGGCATACCCCGCTTGCCCTCCAGGGATTCGATCAGCGCCGTCTCCTCGCCGCAGACGAACGCGCCTGCGCCGGCCTTGATGCGCATATCGCAGCTGAAATTGCTGCCCAAAATATTCTTGCCTAGCAGGCCCCGCTCTCTGGCTTCCTGGATGGCCAGGTTCAGATGTTCAATGGCCAGCGGGTACTCTGCGCGGACATAGACGATCATCTCGGAAGCGCCGATGGCGTACGCGCCGATGAGCATCCCTTCGATCAGGCTATGGGGATCGGACTCGATCACGGCCCGGTCCATAAACGCGCCGGGGTCGCCCTCGTCGGCGTTGCAGATGAGGAATTTATTCTCGCCCTCAGACTGGCGGGCGGCATTCCATTTGAACCAGGTCGGGAAGCCTGCGCCGCCGCGGCCTGCCAGGCCCGAGATCTTGATCTGCTCGATCACTTCCTCCGGCGACATCGACAGCGCCTTATCAATGGCGCGGTAGCCGCCGTTGGCGATGTAGTCCTCAATGCTGGTGGGATCGAGAATGCCGCAGTGCCGCAGCGCAATACGCGTCTGCTTGGCCAAGAAGCTGGCATCCTCGTCGCTGATCATCAGCCGGGAAATCGCGGAGAAATCCTTGCTGCGGACCGCCTTAACGATCTCCTCGCAGTCCGACTCCTGCACTCGGACGAGCCGGTGCAGCAGCTGCTTGCCTTCATAAATATCGACGATCGGCTCCAGATAGCACATGCCGATACAGCCCGTCTTGCCGACGGTGAAGCTGTCGGTCGCGGTCATAAAGCCGGAGAGGATTTTTGCCACACGCCCAGCGCCCGCGGCCACACCGCAGCTGCCCTGGCCGACCAGGATACGCATCCCGCCGTTTTCCCGCTCCCGCAGGCCGCGAAGAATGCCGATGGCCTTCTCCGGCGTCAGGGATCCGTAGGTCACGCCGTTGATCATCATGACCGGGGACATGGAGCAGCAGCCGAGACATGCGACTTCATTGATGGTGAACAGGCCGTCCGCCGTCGTCTCGCCGCTCTGAATGCCAAGCTCATTGCAGATCGCCGTCCGGATACGCTCGGACCCGTTGACATGACATGCCGTGCCCTGACAGAGCATGATCAAATACTTGCCCACCGGCTGCAGGCGGAAGTAGCTGTAGAACGTCGCGACACCCATGACCCGTGCCGGGCTGTTGCCCGTCCGCGCGGCGACATGATAGATCACGTCCTCCGGCAGATACCCGTAAATTGCCTGTGCTTCCTGGAGAATCGTGATCAGGCTGGTAGAATCCTTTTCATGCTGGCGAAGCACATCCTCCAACAGAGAAAGATCACTGCCTTTTTTCATTTCTGACATGACATTCACTCCTTAAATCCACCGCCGGAAGGCGGCTTGGCGTAGCTATAATCTCAGCTTAAAACGCAGACTACATAATTTAAACTATAGCATCCCAAAAATACAATGTCAATCATTTTTCATCCGATTTTTTGCAAACTTTCTCGCAAAAAAGACGCATTTTTCAAAAATCTCCATAAATG
>CAUBQU010000067.1 GCA_958438185.1 uncultured Oscillospiraceae bacterium | reverse complement strand
GTGGTCTATTTGTATTTAATGCAGAATCTAATTTTATATATTTACAATTTAGTTTTTATACCATATAATAATTTTAGCAGCAACACCACAACGTTTTCCTCCCATTTCCTGGAAAGGAGTATCGTCATGTACATCGGCTGCAGTCCCACGCGCATCGACGCATTTGACAAGGTCACCGGCAGAGCGCAATATACAGACGATCTCTGCCCGCGCAACGCCTTGGTGGCACGCGTCCTGCACGCCTCCATCGCCAATGGCACTGTGCTGGGTTTTGATCTTGCCGAGGCGCTGCAGGTCGAAGGCGTCGTAAAAATCGTCACCTGCTTTGATGTCCCAGACCGCCCCTTCGACACCGGCACCCACCCCTGGAGCAACGATCCAGCGCTGCAAGGGATCGAAGACCGGCATTTGCTCAATCGCCGCGTCCGGTATTACGGTGATGATATCGCCGCCGTGATTGCCACGGAGGAGAGCGCCGCGCGCAGAGCACTGTCTCTGATCCGGGTGCGTTATGAGACGTACCCGCCTGTCCTGGATGTTTTTTCCGCCATGGAGCCCGGTGCAGCACCGGTACACGCGCGCTTTCCAGATAATATCCTCGCGCACACCACGGAAGAGCGCGGTAATTACAAAGCCGTCATCTCTGAACCAAATCTGACCGTCGTGGACAAATGGTATCACACCGGGCAAGCCAAGCATTGCCAGTTAGAAATCACCTCCACATTTGCTTACCAGGAAAACGGTCACCTGGTCGTCAATTCTGCGACGCAAACGCCCCATTCGCTGCGGCGCGTTATCGGCCAGGCCCTGGGGATTCCCTGGGGCAGTGTGCGCGTTATAAAGCCGTACGTTGGCGGCGGCTTTGGCAATAAGGAGGATGCGTTATACGAGCCATTGGCCGCGTTCCTCTGCACCCAAGTGGCCGGGCAATGCGTCCGCCTTCGCCTATCC
The DNA here is from genome assembly GCA_958438185.1 of uncultured Oscillospiraceae bacterium. Classification (GTDB taxonomy): domain Bacteria; phylum Bacillota; class Clostridia; order Oscillospirales; family Oscillospiraceae; genus SVMC01. The sequence continues at coordinate 6,087 of CAUBQU010000067.1, read as the reverse complement.
CGGGAGGAGGATTTTCAAAACACCCGCGTGCGCCATCAATTGATCTTCCATCTGGTCAGTCACATTCGCCCCGACGGCTCCATCGCCGCCCGCAAAATGACAGCATACGCAAACAAAGGCGCATACTGCCACCATGGGCACGCGATCGCCTGCAAAGGCGCCAGCGCCTTCAAAATGATGTACCGCGCTGACGCGACGGTTACAGATCTATATACCGTACTGACCAACACGCCCTGCGCCGGAGCGATGCGCGGCTACGGCGCGCCACAGGCCACCTTCGCGATTGAAGCGCATACAGACGATATCTGCAGCGCCATCGGGATGGACCCGGTAGAATTTCGCCACCGCAACCAGATGGAGGTCGGATACAAAGAGCCCAGCGAGTGCCTGGAAAACTATTTTGATAGCCTGAATCAGTGCCTGCGCAAAGGCTGCGCGCTAACGGATTACCACAAAAAGCGCCGCAGCTTTCCCTCCCAACGCGGCGCGGTCCGCCGCGGCATCGGCGTGGCGAGTTTTTGGTACAACACCGGGGTCTGGCCCTTCCTGCTGGAGGCTTGTACCTGCCGGATGGTCTTGAATCAGGATGGCTCTGTGCAGCTGCAAATGCCAGAGGTGGAGATCGGCCAAGGGGCCGACACGGTCTTTACCCAAGCCGCAGCGCAGGTCCTGCAATTGCCGCTTACAGCGATCCATATCGTTTCAGCCCAGGATACCGACAGCGTCGGCCTCGGCAGCGGCGCCTATGCTTCCCGGCAGACCTATATCGGCACTGCCGCCATTTACAATACCGGGCATCTTTTGATCGAGCGCATTCTGGCCCATGCGGCGCAGATGAGCAAAAATGCAGGGGAAACGCTCCGTTACCAAACGGGCATGGTCTGCGATCTGCAAGGCCGGGCGCTGTATTCCATCCGCGAGATTGCGCTCCACAGCTACTATGATCTGCAGCAGGCCAATGTGATCTGCGCTGAGAAAACGACCCAGATCAAAACCAATGCGCTGAGCCTCGGCTGCTGCTTCGCGGAAGTCGAAGTGGACATCGCCACAGGGCAGGTCAACGTGGTAGATATTCTAAACGTCCACGATTGCGGCCGCGTTGTGAATCCCGTTTTGGCCCAAGTGCAGGTCTATGGCGGCATCAGCATGGGGCTCGGTTGGGCGCTAGCAGAACAAATGCAGTTCGATGAAAAGACCGGCCGCTTACATCAGGACAATTTACTGGATTACAAACTGCCGACCGCCATGGATCATCCCCCGAAAATCCGGGCTGCGTTTATCGAAAACCCGGAGCCGACGAATCCCTTTGGGGTGAAATCTCTGGGAGAGCCGCCGGTCGTTCCCGTCGCCCCTGCGATCCGCAACGCGATCCTCCATGCGACAGGCGTCGCCTTTGATGCGCTCCCCATGACTGGACAGGCCTGCCTGACCAGATTCCGAAAGGAGGGGCTTTTATGAAAAAGCAAAGCTCCCTCATCGGGCAAAGCGTCCCGCGGGTGGACGCTTACGACAAAGTGACTGGGCGGGCAAAATTTACTGCGGACCGCTTCCCCAAAAATTGCCTGGTCGCAAAGGTCCTCCATGCAACGATCGCCAACGGCCTGGTCAAGCAGATTGACACGGCAAAAGCCAGCACGCTGCCCGGCGTCGTAAAGATCGTCACCTGCTTTGATGTGCCGGATCTTCCCTTTGCGACCTCCGGCAATCCTTGGACGTTGGACCCCGCCTGGCAGGATATCGCGGATCGCAAGCTTTTAAACCAGCGTGTCCGCTACTATGGCGATGATATCGCCGCCGTCGTGGCGATAGACGAATCCACGGCCCGGCAAGCGCTTCGCTTAATTCAAGTGGAATATGAAGAATACCCCGCCGTCTTTACGCCGCAGGAGGCCATACAGCCCGGCGCAGTCCCGGTGCATGCCGAATGCCCGGATAATATCGTGGGCAGCAATCATCGTGAAGAAGGAGATTACGACGCAGCGATTCGGGAACCCGGTCTGATCTGCATCGACAAATGGTACCATGTGCCGCCGGTCAAGCACTGTCACATGGAGAACCCCGTCTCTTACGCCTATATGGAGCATCAGAAGGTCATCGTCGTCGCCAGCACGCAGATGGCCCACGTGCTGCGGCGGGTCATTGCGCAGGCGCTTGGCCTTCCCTGGGGGCAGGTCCAGGTGATCAAGCCCTGGGTCGGCGGTGGCTTCGGCAATAAAGACGACGCCCTGTACGAACCATTGAACGCTTACCTTTGTACCCAGGTCGGCGGCCGCTGCGTTCGGCTGGAATTGACCCGCGAGGAAGACTTTTGCTGCACGCGCACCCGGCACGGCCTTTCCTTCCATCTCGTCACGCATGTACGCCGGGACGGGACCATGGCTGCCCGCAGGCTGGAAAGTCTCTCCAACCAAGGCGCCTACGCGTCTCACGGTCACGCCATCGCCTCCAAAGGGCTGCTGGATTTTTCTATGCTGTATCGTTCCGACGCGTATACCTGCACCGCCCGCACCGTCTATACCAACACGCCCTGCGCCGGGGCGATGCGCGGTTACGGCATTCCACAGATCACCTTCGCCCTGGAAGCCCATATAGACGATGTCGCCGCTTCGATCCAGATGGACCCGGTCATGTTTCGCCGAAAAAACATGATGGCCGTCGGCGCTGCCTCGGATGACGGTGCGCTCATCAATTACTTTGACAGCCTCAACCAGTGTCTGGACAAAGCGCAGACCTATCTGCACCAGCGGCAGCTTGTTCGGCAGGCGCAGGCATTCCCGCCTTCTGTCCGGACCGGTACCGGCTGTGCGATTTTCTGGTATAAAACCGGCGTTTGGCCGATCTGCCTAGAGTCGGTCAATATCCGCCTGCTGTTAAATCAGGACGGCACCTTCCTGATGCACATGGCAGAGTGTGAGATCGGCCAGGGTGCAGATACGGCATTTACCCAAATGGCAGCCAGCCGACTGCAGGTGCCTTTGGCGCAGGTCCGCTATGTGTCGATTCAGGATACGGCGGTCACCCCATTCGGTACCGGCGCTTACGCTTCGCGTCAGACCTATGTCTGCGGAAAGGCCATCGCCGCTGCAGCGGACCAGATGATCGACAAGATTCTGGACCGCGCCGCAGAAATGACCGGCCGGGACGTGCAAGCTCTGGTGTATCAAGAAGGGGCAGTCTATTCCAAGACAGATCCGGCGCCGCTTTTACATTTGGACGAGCTGGCGATGGACGCCTGCTACAGCATGGAACACGCGGCGCAGCTGATCGTAGAGATCACCGAACGCTGCGATTCCAACGCGCTCAGCCTCGGCTGCTGCTTTGCAGAGGTCGCCGTCGACAGCCGCCTGGGCACGATACAGGTTTTGGATATTGTAAATGCCCACGATTGCGGCACCTTGATCAACCCGCAGCTGGCCGCGGCACAAGTGCATGGCGGGGTCAGTATGGGACTGGGCTACGGTTTGACTGAACAGCTCCTGCTGGACCAGACCACCGGCCGGATGCTAAACGACAATCTGCTGGACTATAAACTACTGACCGCCATGGACCACCCAGATCGAATCGGGGCCGTGTTTATAGAAAATGCAGAACCCACCAGTCCCTTCGGGACCAAAGCGCTGGGCGAACCGCCCGCTGTCCCCGTTGCACCAGCGATCCGCAACGCCGTACTTGCCGCGACAGGCGCCGCCATAGATACGCTTCCGCTTCATCCCGCCGCCTGTCTAGCCGCAATGCAGGCTGCCCATTTTGCAGGAGGTGATACGTGATGTATTTATTCCAGAATATGTATTTGGCACGGAGCCTGTCCGAAGCGTTCGCACTGTTTGACGCCCACCCAGCCGCGCGATGGATCGCCGGCGGGAGCGATGTGCTGATCCAATTACGCAACCGCGATTTCCCCCAGACAGAGCTAATTAGCATTCAGCAGATCGACGCGCTGCGCGGGATCTCACTGCTGCAGGACGGCACGCTGCAAATTCGGCCTTTGGCCTGCTTTACCGATGTCAGTCACGACCCTGTGGTGAATGAATTGGTCCCGGCGCTTGCGTTCGCCGCAGGCCAGGTCGGCGGGCCGCAGATCCGTCATATCGGCACGATCGGCGGGAACATCTGCAACGGTATGACCAGCGCGGATACCGCCTCGACCCTGCTGGCCTATGATGCAGAGCTGGAGATCACCAGCCGCAGCGGCAAACGTCAAATGTGCATACACGAGTTCTATCTGGGCCCGAAAAAGGTAAATTTAGCGCCGGGCGAGCTTCTTACCGCGATCCTCATTCGGCCGGGATCCTACACCGGCTACCGCGGCACTTACACAAAATTCTCCGCAAGGCGGGCCATGGATATTGCAACCCTCGGCTGCAGTGTGAACCTCCGCCTCAGCGCAGATGGCAGCAAATTAGAACGGTTGCGGCTGGCTTACGGGGTCGCGGCGCCTGTCCCCATCCGCGCCTTCCAAACGGAAGAAAAATTCCAAGCCGCTCCGGTGACGCCCGATCTTGCCGCGAAGATCAGCCAGCACTTGCTTGCAGAGCTCCGCCCCAGAGACAGCTGGCGCGCCAGCGCAGAATACCGCTTGACGCTGGCCCAGGAATTGACCCGGCGCGCTTTGGAACAGCTGCTGTATCGACAGGAGGTGCTGAAAGCTTGAACCAAATTCCGATCCACTATACCCTAAACGGGAGAGCATTTGATGCGTATGTCGATCCCCGGCTGTCCTTGGCCGATCTCATACGCGACCACCATCATCTGACGGGGACAAAAAAAGGCTGCGAAGTCGGCGAATGCGGCGCTTGTACTGTCCTGATCGACGGCAAAACGTATGATTCCTGCATCTACCCTGCCGTCTGGATCGACGGCAAGCAGGTCACCACGATCGAAGGCTTGCTCAGCCCGGACGGGCAGCTTTCGCCGGTGCAGCAAGCTTTTGTGGACGAAGGCGCGGTACAATGCGGCTTTTGTACACCAGGCGTCATCCTCAGTGCCACCGCGCTGCTCCAGAGTGGAAAACGCTACACCCGGGAAGAGATCCGCCGTGAAATATCCGGAAACTTCTGCCGCTGCACAGGCTATGAAAACATTTTAAACGCCATTGAAAAAGCCCTCCAAAATAACAAACCGGAAGGGGGCGGCGCATAGATCCATTGGAACGACATCTGCATCCCCCAGTTTCATACGAGAAAGGTCAATTTGTGAAATGGAGGAATCTACGATGAAACAGAGGCTCGCAATTCTCCTGGTCCTGGCCATGCTGCTGTGCATCTTCGTCGGATGCCGCACAGAAGGCTCTGACGATACCCCGGAAAAAGATCCCCCCGCCGCTGCCGGAACAGCAGCGCCTGACACCACCATTGACTACAGCGAGATCAAAATCGGCTTACTGCTGAATTCGACACTGACCGACGGGGCCTGGAGCCAAGCCGTTGGGCAAAGCCTGCTGCGGCTGCAGGAAGAGCTTGGGCTCTCGGATGACCAGATCGTGATCGTCGAGGGTCTGACCGGCGGCGGGATTGAATGCGATTCGACGATCGCGCAGCTGGTCGACGAAGGATGCAATGTGATCTTCGGCGCATCTTCCCTTTTCCTGACGAATGTAAACGCCGCCTATCCCCAGCATCCGGATGTCTACTTTGCCATGTTTGAAGGCAACAATGATGCCAACTGCTGCTCCTACACGCTCTGGGACATTGAGGGCATGTTTCTATGCGGCTATGCCGGCGCCCTGGTCAGCGAATCCAACGAGCTGGGCTTTGTGGCCAGCCAGCCCCAGGCGTCGATCGTCCGCGCGATCAACACGTATGCAGCTGGCGCAAAAGCAGCCAATCCCGATGCTACCGTTAAAGTCATCTGGGTCAACAGCTGGTACGACCCCGCCGGGGACAAAGAATGCGCCAACGCCCTAATGTCCGAGGGGATCACGGTCATCGGCAATGTATCCACCGTCGCAGTGCTGGAAGCCTGCGAACAGGGCGGCGCTTACAGCAACGGCTACTACGTTGATCTCCACGATTACGCCCCCAAAGCGGCGATCACCTCGTTTGTCTGGAATTTTGCGCCAGTCATGAAGCAAGTGATCGACGAAGTCGC
>CAUBQU010000066.1 GCA_958438185.1 uncultured Oscillospiraceae bacterium | reverse complement strand
CTTTGGATATGACCCGCGGGCCGCTTGGGCGGCAGATCTTTCGATTCAGCGTGCCGCTGATGGTCTCGAACGTGGTGCAGGTGCTGTTTAATATGTCGGACATCGCCGTGGTCGGCCAGTTTGCCGGGTCGACGGCGCTGGGGGCTGTCGGCTCGACGGCGACGCTGGTGACGCTGTTCACCGGCTTTTTAATGGGCGTCGGCAACGGCGTCAACGCCCTGACGGCCCGCTTTTTCGGCGCGCGGGACGAGGAAAACCTGCAAAAGACCGTCCACACGGCGCTGCTGCTCTGCCTGCTGCTGGGTGCGCTGCTGGGCGCTGCTGGCAGCGCCCTCTGCCGCCCGCTCCTGACGGCGCTGCACACCAAGAAAGTCCTGCTGCCCGGCGCGACGCTTTACCTGCGCATCTATTTTATCGGTATGCCGGCAGTGGCCCTGTATAACTTCGGCAGCGCCGTCCTCAACGCCGCGGGCGATACGAAGCGCCCGCTGTATATCCTGCTGGGGGCGGGCGTTTTGAATGTGCTGCTGAATCTATTCTTCGTCATCGTCTGCAAGCTCAGCGTCGTGGGGGTGGCGCTGGCGAGTATTCTCTCCCAGTACCTTTCGGCGGCGCTCATTATCCTGATGCTCTTCCGCACTCAGGACAGCTACGGCCTGCGCCTGGCGCGGCTGCGGCTGGATGGCGGCAAGGCAGGCACGCTGCTGAAGCTGGGCCTTCCCTGCGGCATTCAATATTCCATCTTCGGGCTGGCCAATCTGTTTATCCAGATCGGCGTCAACTCCTTTGATGCGACGGTCGTGGCGGGCAACTCTGCCGCCGCCAATGCCGACAGCCTCGTCTACGATGTCATGGCCGCGTTCTACACCGCCTGCTCCAGCTTTATCGGTCAGAATTACGGCGCAGGGAACCGGGCACGCATCCGCAAGGCCTACCGCTGCAGCCTGCTCTACAGCTTCGGCGCCGGCGCGATTCTGGGCGGGCTGCTGGTGCTCTTCGGGCGGCAGTTTCTTTCGCTCTTCACGCCGGAGGCCGATGTCATCGACGCCGGCATGACGCGGCTGATGGTCATGAGCTGCTCTTACGCTTTCTCCGCGTTTATGGACGCCACCATCGCCGCCGCCCGGGGCCTGGGCCGCAGCATCTTCCCCACGGCGCTGGTCATCGCAGGGTGCTGCGTGCTGCGGATCGTCTGGGTCTACACGGTCTTTGCCTGGTTCGGGACGATGCTAAGCTTGTACCTCGTCTATATCGTCAGCTGGGTCGTCACCGCCATTGCGGAGCTGACGTATTTTGCCATCATCTGGCGGCGCGTCTCGGCGCAGCTGGAAGCCGCGTGAGATTTTTTTGCAGAAAAACGGAACCTTTTTCCCGCGCCCCCGTCTGATCAAGTACCGATACGATAAAAGGAGGCATTACAGATGCAAAAAAGTGCAAAAACGCCGCAGCCCCACCGGCGGGCGAAATGGATCGGCGGAATCGCCGGGCTGCTGGCGGTGATTCTGGCCGCCGGGCTGCTGCTCTGGCCGGGCCGGGGCGCCCTGGCTGGGACCGCCCAGGCGCTGTCCACCGTTGAAAAACCGGAGACTGTCCCCTACCCCCAGGATGCCGATTATATAAATGCCGACGGCAGCTTTGACGACGAGGGCTATCTCGCCGCCTACGACGCCTGGCTTGCCAGCCGCCCTGCAAAACTGGACGAAGCCCAGCGCCAGGCCCTGGCAGATTTTATCACCAAAAGCGTCCCCGTCCTGCTGCAGAGCGACGCGGAACGCAACGCGGTCTATTCCCCGCTCAATGTCTATCTCGCCCTGGCCATGCTGGCCGAGACGACGGGCGGCGATAGCCAGCAGCAGCTGCTGGACCTGCTGGGCGTGTCAGATCTCGAATCCCTCCGCACGGAGGCAGAAGCCCTGTGGCGGGCCAATTATATTGACGACGGCCAGTCCTCCAGCCTGCTTGCCAACTCCCTGTGGCTGAATGAGGATGTCTCGTTCAACCAGAGCATGCTGGACAGCCTGGCCAAAAACTACTTTGCCGAGAGCTTCCAGGGCACCATGGGCGCAGAGAAGACGAACAAGCTGCTGCGCGACTGGATCAACCGGCAGACGAACGATCTTCTAAAGGACCAGACAGACGGCCTGTCGCTTGACCCCAGCACCGTCCTGGCCTTGGTCTCGACTCTCTATTTTAAAGCAGCCTGGGAGGATGAATTCAATGCCGATCTGACCGCGCCCGATACGTTTACCAACGCATCTGGCAAGGCCGAGACTTGCGACTTCCTCCACGCCAGCAGCAAGACGAATCTCTACCGGGGCAGCCAGTTTACCGCCGTCCAGAAGCCGCTGCAGAACAACGGCGGCATGTGGCTGATCCTCCCCAACGAGGGCGTCACGACGGACGCGCTGCTGGGCGACGCGGAGCTGACCCAGTTTCTGCTTGCCAACGGCGCGTGGGAGGACGCGGACTATGCCCAGGTCAACCTCTCCCTCCCCAAATTTGACGTCACCGGAGAGGCGGACCTGCGGGGCGGCCTGCAGCAGCTGGGCGTGACAGACGTCTTCGACGCAGGCGCGGCGGACTTCTCCCCCCTCTGCGGCGCAGCCAGCGACGGGCTGTATGTCTCGAAGCTGCAGCATGACGCCAGAGTCCTGATCGACGAAGAGGGCTGCACGGCAGCCGCCTTCACCATCGCCTCTGTCAAGGCCACATGCGCAGAGGAGGACCTGCAGCAGATCGACTTCACCCTCGACCGCCCCTTCCTCTTCGCCATCACCAACGCCGACGGCCTCCCCCTCTTCACCGGCATCGTCAACACGACGGCGTAAAACAAACCATATCACACAAAACCCGCTTGCCCAACTGGGGCAAGCGGGTTTTTGCTTATAGCTTTTTCGGGTGGCTCTCGCCCAGGGGGCCGTTGATGACGTCGGGGTTCGGCTGGGGCAGACCGGCGGCGTTGCGGCGGACATAGGTCGTATGCAGCAGCATATGGGCCCGGGGCTTGCCCGGTGCGTCCAGGAATTCCTCGTAGAGGGTCTGGATGCGGGGGTTATCGCAGCTCAGGCGCAGGGCGTTTTTCTGGTCGGCCTTATAAAGCGCGGCAGAGCGCAGGGCTTTGAGGTCCGTATAATTGCGGACGCTGTCGCTCTGGACCGGCTGGCCGCCGCCGTTGATGCAGCCGCCGGGGCAGGCCATGACCTCGACCATCTGATAATCCGCCTCGCCGGACTTGATTTTCTCCAGCAGCTTGCGGGCATTGGCCAGGCCCGAGGTGACGGCGACCCGGATGGGCTTGCCGCCCAGATCGTAGGTAACCTCCCGGATAGCCTCCGGCCCGCGGACCTGCTTGAGCTCCACCGTCTTGAGCTTGACACCCAGCCGGCGGGCAGCCGTCCGCAGCGCCGCTTCCATGACGCCGCCGGTGGCGCCGAAGATCGTACCGGCGCCGGAGCCGGTATCAAACGGTGCGTCAAAGGCTTCGTCCTGCAGGTCGGCAAATTTGATGCCTGCGCCGCGGATCATCTTGGCCAGCTCCCGGGTCGTCAGGGCGACGTCGACGTCTTGATAGTCGTAGGTCTTCTCCTCCGGGCGGCCGACCTCGTATTTCTTCGCCGTGCAGGGGATGACGGAGACGACGAACAGTTTTTTGGGGTCAATGCCGTATTTCTGGCAATAATAGCTCTTAAGCAGCGCGCCGAACATCTGCTGCGGCGATTTGCAGCTGGAAAGATGGGGCAGCATATCCGGGTAATAATGCTCCAGGAATTTGACCCAGGCCGGGCAGCAGCTGGTAAACAGGGGCAGCGTGCCGCCATTTTTCAGCCGCTCCAGCAGCTCGTGGGCCTCTTCGATGATGGTCAGGTCCGCTGTCAGGTCCATATTGAAGACAGAGTCCGCGCCCAGGCGGCGGATGGCGGCGACCATTTTGCCCTCTACATTCGTCCCGATGGGCAGGTCGAAGCACTCGCCCAGGGTCGCGCGGATGGCCGGGGCCGTGAAGAAGACGACGCGCTTGTCCGGGTCGGAGATGGCGTCCCAGACCTCGTGGATCTGGCTCTTCTCGCTCAAGGCGCCGACGGGACAGGCCACAACGCACTGCCCGCAGCCGACGCAAGGCGAATCGGCCAGGCTCTTTTCAAACGCGCAGCCCACGTGGACCTGGTAGCCCCGCTGGATGGCCCCGATGACGGAGACCGCCTGCAGCTTCTTGCACGCCGCCACGCAGCGCATACACTGGATGCACTTGGAATTATCCCGCACGATATAGGCGGATTTGTCGTCGACGGGATAGGCCCGGTCGTCGCCCTTAAAGCGTTCTTCGTCCACTTCGTAGTCAAAGGCCAGCTTCTGCAGCTCGCAGTGGTTGCCGCGGACGCAGGACAGGCAGCGCTTGCGGTGGCTCGAGAGGATCAGCTCGATGGTCGTCTTGCGGGAGGTCCGGACCTTGGGGGTATTGGTAAAGACCTCCATCCCCTCCTCGACGGGGTAGACGCAGCTGGCGACCAGGCCCTTGCGGCCCTTGATCTCCACAACGCACACCCGGCAGGAGCCGATGCAGTTGATATCCTTGAGATAGCACAGCGAGGGGATCTCGATCTGGACGGACTTCGCCGCCTCCAGGATCGTCGAACCGGCAGGGACTTCGGCGTCGATGCCGTTGATTTTCAGATGTACGATATTCATAGCAGCTTCCCCCCTCACTTGGTGTAGACCGCGCCAAAGGCGCAGTTCTGCATACACAGGCCGCACTTGATGCAGAACTTCGTGTCGATCTTATGGGGCTGGCGGACCTGGCCCGAGATCGCCCCAGCCGGACAGGCGCGGGCGCACTTCGTGCAGCCCTTGCACTTGTCCGGGTCAATGGCGTAGCGGATCAGCGCCTTGCAGACGCCGGCCGGACACGTCTTATCCCGGATGTGGGCGATGTATTCATCGCGGAAATATTTCATCGTCGAGAGCACCGGGTTCGGCGCGGTCTGGCCCAGGGCACAGAGGCTGGCGGTGTGCATATGGTTGGCCAGCTCGTCGATCTTGTCCAGGTCCTCTTCCTCGCCGTTGCCGGAGGTGATCTTCTCCAAGAATTGCAGCAGCCGCCGGGTGCCGATGCGGCAGGGCGTACATTTGCCGCAGGATTCGTCGACGGTGAATTCCAAATAGAATTTGGCGATATCGACCATGCACGTGTCCTCATCCAGGATGATGAGGCCGCCGGAGCCCATCATGCTGCCCAGGGCGATCAGGTTATCGTAGTCGATGGGCGTGTCGATATGGCAGGCGGGGATGCAGCCGCCGGAGGGGCCGCCGGTCTGCGCAGCTTTGAATTTCTTCCCGTTGGGGATGCCGCCGCCGATCTCCTCGACGATCTCCCGCAGCGTCGTCCCCATAGGGATCTCAACGAGGCCGACATTGGTGATCTTGCCGCCCAGGGCAAAGACCTTGGTGCCCTTGCTGGTGGCCGTGCCCATGGAGGCGAACCAATCCGCGCCCCGCAGGATGATCTGGGGGATGTTGGCGTAGGTCTCGACATTGTTGAGCACCGTCGGCTTGCCGAACAGGCCCTTGACCGCCGGGAACGGCGGGCGGGGCCGGGGCTCACCCCGGTGGCCCTCGATGCTCGTCATCAGCGCCGTCTCCTCGCCGCAGACGAAGGCGCCAGCGCCCAGGCGGATCTCGATATCAAAATCAAAACCGGAGCCCAGGATATTTTCGCCCAGCAGCCCAAGCTCCCGGGCCTGCTCGATGGCGATCTCCAGCCGCTGCACGGCGATGGGGTACTCGGCGCGGATGTAAACATAGCCCTGCTTTGCCCCGATGGTGTACCCCGCAATGGCCATGGCCTCGATGATACAGTGGGGGTCGCCCTCCAGGATGGACCGGTCCATAAACGCGCCGGGGTCACCCTCGTCGGCGTTGCAGCAGACGTATTTGATCTCGCCGGGGCTCGCCTTGGCAAAGCTCCACTTGCGCCCTGTCGGGAAGCCGCCGCCGCCACGGCCCCGCAGGCCGGAGTCCAGCAGCGTCTGGATGACGTCGTCCGGCGTCATGGACGACAGGACCTTGGCCAGGGCCTGGTAGCCGTCCGCCGCGATGTACTCTTCAATTTTTTCCGGCGCGATGACGCCGCAGTTGCGCAGCGCGACGCGCTTTTGCTTTTTATAGAACCGCGTCTCCTTCAGGGAGATGATCATGCCGTCGGGCTGGACCGTCTCCTGATAGAGCAGCTCTTTGACGACCTGCCCACCGGGGACGAGATGCTCCTTGACGACGCGCTTGGCGTGCTCCGGCGTCATCTGACTGTAGAACGCGCCCTCGGGATAGACGATCATAATGGGGCCCAGGGCGCACAGGCCGAAGCAGCCTGTCTTGACGACCAGGACGTCCTTTTCCAGCTTCTCCTCCCGGATGGCCTCTTCCAGGGCCGCGATGACCTTTTTACTGCCCGAGGAGGTGCAGCCAGTGCCGCCGCAGACCAGGACCTGCTTGCGGTACGCCGTCTGCTGCTCCAGCTGCTCGCTCTGCTCCGCCACGGCGTTGCGCACCGCGACGATCTGCCGCCCAGCCTCCCGGATGCGGTTGAGTTCTTCTACCGTGATCATGCGGGCGCACCTCCCTTTCTGGCATAGTCCTCCAGGATCGCGGGGACCTGCTCCGGCGTCATGCGGCCGAAGACTTCATCGTTGATCATCATGACCGGGGCCAGGCCGCAGGCGCCGACGCAGCGGCAGCTCTCCAGGGAGAACAGCCCGTCCGGCGTGCATTCGCCGACCTGGATGCCCAGCTTTCGCTCCACCGCCTCGAGGATCTTCGCCGCCCCCTTGACGTAGCACGCCGTCCCAAGACAGATGCTGATGCGATAGATTCCCTTCGGGTTGAGCCGGAATTGGGAGTAGAATGTCGCCACGCCGTAGACCTCAGACAGGGAGATGCCCAGTCCTTCCGCGACAATCGCCTGTACTTCAATGGGTAAGTAGCCATAGATCTCCTGGGCCTGCTGCAGCACCGGCATCAGGCAGCCGGGCTGCTCCTTGTGCGCAGCGATGACTTCTTTCAGCTGAAGCTCCTGCGCCAGGGTACCGCTGAAGGG
>CAUBQU010000065.1 GCA_958438185.1 uncultured Oscillospiraceae bacterium | reverse complement strand
ATGTTGGCTGGGTACCGGACACTGCCGAACTCGTTTGTCCGAGATATTATCATGAAAGCGCCCAGCCGGGATATCATGAATTCTATGGCCCGCTCTGTTCTGACGCTTTACAGCTACGACAACAACGCCGACGATACCAGCATCGCCAATGTGCTGCGGCAGTGTCTGCAGCTGATCGCGCTCTTCCCGCAGCTGGCGCTGTATAGCTACCAGGCGTATGATTACTATATCAAGGAGAATACCAGCTTCTTTATCAACCATCCGGAGCCGGAGCTTTCGGCGGCGGAGAATATCCTGCATATGCTGCGCAAGGATGGCGCGTATACGAATTTGGAGGCGCGGCTGCTCGACCTGGCGCTGATCATTCACGCCGAGCACGGCGGCGGCAACAACTCAACGTTTATCACCCATGTCGTCACCTCCTCCGGGACGGACACGTATTCCGCTATGGCGGCGGCCCTGGGCTCCCTGAAGGGGCCGAAGCACGGCGGCGCGAACATTCGGGTCTGCCATATGTTTGACGATATCAAGCGGCACGTGGCAGACTGGAACGACGAGGAGGAGATCTCCGCCTACCTGACGAAGATCCTGCACAAGGACGCTTTCGATCACAGCGGCCTGATCTATGGCATCGGCCACGCGGTCTACTCCAAGTCGGACCCGCGGGCGGAGATCTTCAAGTCCTTCGTCTCCATGCTGGCGAAGGAGAAGGGGTATGAGCGGGAATACCAGCTCTATGCCAATGTAGAGCGGCTGGCGCCCCAGGTCATCGCGCAGGAGCGAAAGATGTTCAAGGGCGTCAGCGCCAATGTGGACTTCTACAGCGGCTTTGTCTATCAGATGCTGGGCATTCCGGAGGAGCTGTTTACCCCGATTTTCGCCATCTCCCGGATCACCGGCTGGAGCGCGCATCGGGTCGAGGAGCTCATCAATGGCAACCGGATCATCCGTCCGGCTTACCGTGCGGTCCTGCCCCGGCGGTCGTATCAGAAGCTGGCTGAGCGTTGAAAGTGGACAAAATAAACGGATCAAAACAAAAGATCTGGCGCACTGCAGCGGTGCGCCAGATCTTTTGTTTTGCTTAGCGTGTGGTCTCGGGTCAGAAGGACCAGGGGAGATAGGAAAACGCGATGGCAAAGGAGATGGCCGGGAGCATGTTGGCCACCCGCAGCAGCTTGCCCCAGACGAGATTGACCCCCACGCAGAAGATCAAGATTGAGCCGATCAGCGAGAGATACGAGGCGGCAAGCTCCGTCAGCGCCGGGGCCAGCAGTTGGGCCAGGAGCGTGACGGTTCCTTCCAGCACGAACACCGGGATGGCAGAGAAGATGCAGCCCCTGCCCAGCGTGGCGGTCATCACCGCGATGATGACGCAGTCCAAGACGGCTTTGACCGCCAGGGTGCTGTAATCCCGGCTGACGCCGTCCTGAATCGCGCCGACGATGGCCATGGCGCCGATGCAGACCGTCAGAGAGGCGGTGACGAAGGCGTCGATAAAGCGCGGGTCGCCGCTGCTGCCGGTTTTATCCCGGAGCCATTTGCCCAGGCGGGCAAACCAGGCTTCCAGGCCGATCAGCTCCCCCAGGACGGTGCCCAGCGCCAGGCTCAGGGCGACGAGCATAGCCTTTCCACTGGAGAGGGCTGCACCGTCCGCCCGGAGCATCCCGGCCATCGCGCCGGAGATGCCGATAAACAGCACGGCAACGCCACAAGCCTTCTGCAGCGCTTCCTGCCGCTCCGGATGCCCGCGCCGCCCGGCAAACAGGCCGAAAAACCCGCCCAGCAAGATCCCGGCGCAGTTGATGATCGTTCCCAAACCCAGCATGATAAAAAACCTCGCAGAAAAGTTTATTTCGCAGTTGCGACGAACAGTATAGCAGAAAATGGCGAAAAAATCCATGCCTAGGGGAAAAGGACCGGCAGAAAAAGTTTTGCTTGCATTTTCTAAAGCCGCGCTGTAAAATTACAATAAGGGAATGAGGTTCTCCCGCGGGCGTGGCCCGAAACTGCCTTTGGCTGATGACTTCTGTATCTGATTACAGGGTCGTTGGCTTTTTTTTCGGCCCTTTTGGAGGGATTTTTTGTGTTTTTGGGTTCCATCGCGCTCTTGTTTCTGACTTGTATGCTGCTGGCGGCGCTGCTGCAGCGGCTGCATTTGCCGCCGCTGCTGGGGATGCTCCTGGCGGGGATCCTGCTGGGGCCAAGCGTGCTGGATTTGCTCGATGACGGGCTGATGGCCATCAGCGGTTCCCTGCGGAAAATTGCGCTCTTGATCATCCTGGCCCGGGCAGGGCTGACGCTGCAGCTATCGGACCTGAAAAAAGTCGGCCGCCCGGCGCTGCTGATGTGCTTTGTCCCGGCGCTGTGTGAGCTGGCCGCGGTCGCGCTGCTGGGGCCCTATTTTCTGGGCATCTCCCGGCTTGAGGCGGCGATTTTGGGGTCTGTCCTGGCGGCGGTCTCTCCGGCAGTTGTTGTGCCGCAGATGCTGCGGCTTATAGAGGAGGGCTGGGGCACGGCGCGCTGCATTCCGCAGCTGATCCTGGCCGGTGCGTCGATGGATGATATCGTCGTGATCGTGCTGTTTACCGCCTTTACCGGCCTTGCCCAGGGCGGCGGCGTCTCCGGGTGGCAGCTGGCTTCGGTACCGGTATCTGTCGTGACGGGGCTGGCAGGCGGCGCGCTGGTTGGGTTGGCGCTCACGCTGCTGCTGCGCCGGTGGAAGCCGGAGGGGCTGCGGCTTTGTCTTGTCTTCCTCAGCGCTGCGTTTCTGCTGGCCGCGCTGGAGGATTGGGGCGTGGTCCCGTTTTCTGGCCTGCTTGCCGTTATGGCGGCGGCCAATCTGCTGCAGCAGCGGCAGCCGGAGGCGGGGGCAGTTTTGCAGCGGCAGCTGTCTCAGCTGTGGGTCCCGGCGCAGATGCTGCTGTTTGCCCTGGTCGGCGCGGCGGTAGATCTTCGCTACGCCGGGCAGATGGGCGCTGGGATGCTGGCGCTGCTGGGCCTGGCGCTGCTGTGCCGGATGCTGGGCGTCGCTCTGTGCCTGCTCAGAACGCCGCTGCGGCCCAAAGAGCGGCTGTTTTGTATGATCGCCTATTTGCCGAAGGCGACGGTGCAGGCGGCCATTGGCGGTGTCCCGCTGGCGATGGGCCTGGCCTGCGGGCAACTGGTGCTGACCGGAGCCGTGGCGGAGATCCTGCTCACCGCGCCGCTGGGCGCCATCGGCATGGCGTGCACATACCGGCGCTTGCTGACCCAGGATACGCCAGCGTAACTCTTGTTAATAGAAAAGCTCCCGCCGCGGCGGGAGCTTTTCTCGTGTCTAGCTAAGTTATTCCGGGGTGTAATTGACGATGATGCCCTTGTCCAGCAGCTTTTGCACGGCGGCGTTGGTGTGGATCCGGGTGCCGAAGACATTGACCTCGACGAGGTTGTAGCAATTGGCCAGGACGTCGATGTTGGAGATGTTGTTATAATCCAGCGTGACGTAGTTCAGATGCAGGCAATTGGCAAGGCCGGAGAGGTCCTCCATAAAGTTGTGGTCCGCGTAGAATTTTTCCAGCTGGCTGTTTTGGGAGAAGTGGGGGGCATTGACGATGTCGTTGTAATTTAGATTCACGGTTTTCAGGGTGTCAATGCCGCTGAGCTCGACAACGGAGATCAGTTTGTTGTCCGAAAGGTCGATCTCCGTGAGGCTGACGCAGTTTTCCAGCCCGTCGATCGTCTCCAGTGCGTTGGAGGAGGCGACCAGCTTCGTCAGGCTGGGAATATTGCCGACGGCGGAAATATCTGTCAGGGAGCAGTGGGAGAGGTTCAGCGCCGTCAGCTGTTTGCAGGCAGCCAGCGCGCCGAGATTCGTCACGGCGTTATAGGAGAGGTCCAGCCGCTGGAGCTGGTCCATCGTGCCGAGGGTGTCCAGCGCCGTGATGGCGTTGCCCCGCAGGTACAGCTCCTGCAGGTTGCCGCAGGCGGCCAGCGGCGTCAGATCCGCCACGTGGTCATTCGAGAGATTCAGGTATTCCAGCTGCGTGCAGCCGGAGAGGCTGCTGAGATTGCTGACGCCGCAGGTGCTGAGGTTCAGCCATTTCAGGTTTTTCTGCTGCCCTAACAGGGAGAGCGTGTCGGAGGTGACCAGGGAGCCGGTGAGGTCCACATGCTCCAGCTGGGAGAGATTTTCCAGGAAGGAGAAATCCCCGCCTTGGAAATTCTGAATGGTCAAGGTCTTCAGACCGGTGAAGTAGCGCAGGTCTGCCAGGCTGGTCACATCCTGCGGGACGGTCAGCTCGGAGATCGCCCAGAGAGCGTTGGACATAATGGCATCGTCCTGCCCCAGCTCGAGGAGCTGGCGGACGTAGGCGTCCAGGGCGCTGTCCTGCAGAGTCACCGGCTCTACGACGCCGCCGATGGTGTAAGAGGCGTACACAGCGGAGCTGACCAGGCCATTATCGCCGATGCAAAGGGCGATGGCGGAGGTCTCCCCGGCGGTCAACTGGACGGGGGCCTCATAGGCGTCGTCCTCCAGCGAGGGGAAGCTGCCGTCGACGGAGAGGTACGCTGTGCCGGCGCTTGCCTCCAGGCCGACGGAGATATACTCAGAATAATAGCCGCTCTCCGGTGTCAGGACCGGGGCGTCTGGCCGGGCTTCCGTCAGCTGCGTGCGGATGGATTCGTTTTCCACCCGGTCCAGCAGCTGCGAGGCGTCCAGCAGCTTGTCCTGCGCGACGTACGTTTCAGATAGAGCCAGGTAGAGCTGCAGCTCCTCCGGCATTGCGGCGATGGCGTTGACCAGCGTGTACTCCGCCTTGGTGTAGTTATCCGTGTGCGCGTAGGCGCTGGCGAGGCTGACGGCCAGATCCGGGTCCGTGTCGTCCAGCTCCCAGGCCCAGCGGTAGTAGCGCAGGGCCGTCGTATAATGCTCGCCCGCCATGGCCGCGTCGCCCCGGCGTTGCAGGAAGTTTGAGAAGAAATCGCCCTGGTAATTTCTCAAATACCAGATCCCGCCGCCTAGCAGCAGGGCGACCAATAAGACCGGCAGGAGGACTTTGAAGAATTTTTTCATATAGAGACTCCATTCTTTGTACCGATAAATTCGAGGGTATAACAAGCTTATTATACCCCCTTCCGCCAGGATCTGTCAAGAAAAGCGGGCGCGAGTGGCACGGGTGCGCCGTTTCCGGGGCGGGGTGTCTGCGGTTTATAGATATTTCCTGCGGGCGGACGGCTTTTGCGGGATTTGGACAGGGGCAGCGCGTATAATGCAGGGCAGGGGGGATGTTCGATGAAGCAGGCTGTGATCCTGAGCGGGTTTTTGATCACGCTGACATTTTTGCTGGCGCTGCTGGCTGCCGGTCTGCAGCGGGGGTGGATGCCCGAGGCGGCGGATGTGGGCCAGGGGACCGTGCAGGCTGATGGGCAGGATGCGGCAGCCGTCGATCCGCAGATCACCTTGCGGCTGAAGACCGGCGGCTCCGTCGAGCCGGTGACGCTGCAGGCGTATCTGACCGGCGTGCTGGCGTGCGAGATGCCGCTGGATTTTGATCAGGCGGCACTGCAGGCCCAGGCCGTCGCGGCCCGGACGTTCACGCTCTATCAATGCGCCCATGGCAAGCATACAGACTGCGACGTGTGTGATGACAGTGCCTGCTGCCAGGCCTGGGCGCCGGAAACGGCGCTGGCCGACCGATTTGGCGACGGCTGGGAAGACGCCCGGCAGCGGGCACTGGACGCCGTCACAGCGACGGACGGCGTCGTCCTGACAAGCGACGGGGCACTGATCGACGCGGTGTATTTCGCCTGCTCCGGCGGCAGGACCGAGGCTGCTGCCGCGGTCTGGGGCACGGACGTGCCCTATCTGCAGGCGGTGGACAGCCCTGGCGAGGAGCAGGCGGCATCCTATACCGGGCAGGTGGACGTCACCTTCGCCGATTTTTGCAGCACCCTGCAGGCCCAGGACCCGGCGGTGGTGCTGACGGGGACGGCGGCAAGCTGGTTTGGCGATGTGACCCAGACGCCGGGCGGCGGCGTAGCGACGATGGTCATCGGCGGGCGGCCCTTTACCGGGACCCAGCTGCGGCAGCTTTTTGGCCTCAACTCCACCTGTTTTACCGTAGCGGTCACGCAGGATGGGATCGAGTTTACGACAAAGGGAAAGGGGCACCGGGTCGGGATGAGCCAGTACGGGGCCCAGGCCATGGCCCAGGCGGGCAGCGATTATGCGGAGATCCTGCAGCATTATTATACCGGCGCGGCGCTTACCGCCTATGTGCCGTCTTGACTTTCGCCTGGGCGTCGCCTACAATGAAATCGCAAACAGATTGCAAGCAGAATGTAAACCAAGCGGAAGGAGGCGGGCCAGATGGAAAACACGGCGTATTTACTGCGCTGCTGCGATGGCAGCTTTTACGCTGGCTGGACGAATGACCTGCCCAAGCGCGTCCGGGCGCATCAGGCGGGCAAGGGCGCAAAATACACAAGGGCCCGCCTGCCGGTTGCGCTTTGCTATTATGAGACATTTGCCACAAAAGCCGAAGCCATGCGCCGCGAGTGGCAGCTCAAGCAGCTCTCGCACCAGCAAAAAGCCGCGCTGGCAGACGGCTGGCAAGCAAAATAAAAAAGCACGCACCCAGCAACGGAGCCCAAGGCCCAAGTTGGGTGCGTGTTTTGCTTTGTTGAAGCGGAAGCAGCTTACTTCCAGTAACCAACGTGGCTGGCAAGCGCTTCCTGGCGCAGCGCAGGAATGGGGCCCTGTACGACGATCGCTTTCTGGCCCCGGGAGAGGATGCTGCGGCAGTCGCTGGAGAAGGTTGGATTATCGGGATGATCTCCGGTCAGCGCTAATAGATCCTTTTCTGTCGCGGCAAAAACGATCCGCCCCAGATTGGCCCAATAGGCGGCGCCGCAGCACATACAGCAAGGCTCGATGGAGGAGTACAGCGTGCAATTCCACAAGAAATCGTGGGCGTATCTGTGGGAGGCGCGCTGCAATAGCGTTGTCTCCGCGTGACCGGTGCAGACCTTTTCTGTAACTTCAATGTTGCCTTGCTCCATTAGAATATGGCCTTGCAGATCAACAAGCACTGCGCCAAAGGGATGATTCCCAGCGGCCTTTGCAGCTTCGGCAACGGCGATCGCCCGGCGGAGATACTTGGCATCTTCTTCTGGGGCGAAGTGTTCAAAGCGCGGATCCATTTCTTTTAACATAATGGCGGCTCCTTTCACAATGTATGCTGTC
>CAUBQU010000064.1 GCA_958438185.1 uncultured Oscillospiraceae bacterium | reverse complement strand
ATGTGTTTTTCCACGCGATACATCATACCACAGTTCCCGGCAAAAAGCAACAAGAAAAACCGGAAGAAAGGAGTCATGCGATGGCAGAGCGGCATTTTCTCAAGACGATCGGGACGGTCCTAGCGGCAGTCGCCCTGGTCTGGGTCCTGGCGGCCTTCGGGCTAGGGGTCCTGCTGCCGTTTTTGCTGGGCTATCTGGCGGCGCGGCTGGCGGAGCCGTTGGTCCGCCGCTTATCTGCCAATGGGCGTCTGCCCCGCTGGGCCTGCAGCGGGCTGTGCGTCAGCGGCGTTCTGCTTGTTCTCGGCCTGCTGCTGTATGGGCTGGGGCGGGTGCTGTTTTCCGAAGCGGCCGCCTTCTCCCGGCAGGCGCCGCAGCTGCTGCGGTCGCTGGCGGGACCGACGCAGCAGCTGCGCGCCTGTCTCGAGCAGCTGGCAGGCCGCGCGCCCGATGGCCTGGGGCCGGCGCTGCAGGGCTGGGTCGCGCGGCTGTTCACCAGCGGCAGCCTTTTAGCGGAGAAGGGCTCGGAGGCTATTTTGACCGCCGCCTCCGGTTTGATCGGCGCGCTGCCGGACCTGCTGCTGTTCGCTGTCACAGCGGTCTTAGCCAGCTTTATGATCTCTGCCCAACTCCCGGCGCTGCGGCAGGCCGTCCTGCAGCTGCTGCCGAAAAAATGGCACGCCCAGTACAGCGCCTGCCTGCAGCGGCTGAAAAGCGCCCTGGGCGGCTGGTTCCGGGCCCAGCTCAAGCTTATGGGCGTGACCTTCGGCATTCTGACCGCCGGGTTTCTCCTGCTGGGCGTCGACTTCCCGCTGCTGTTTGCCGGGCTGACCTGCCTGATCGACGCGCTGCCCGTCTTCGGGACGGGGACGGTGCTGATCCCGTGGGCCATCGTCTGCTTTCTGCGCCGGGAGACCTATCGGGCTGTGGGCCTGCTGGTGCTCTACGCCGTAGCGGCGCTGACCCGGACTAGCCTGGAGCCCCGGCTCGTCGGCAAGCAGCTGGGGCTGAACCCCCTGCTGACGCTGCTTGCCATGTACGCCGGGTTCCGCCTGTGCGGCGTGCCGGGGATGATCCTCTTTCCCATCGCCGCCATTGTCCTACGGCAGCTTCTGGAACTGGTGGAGCGTAATCCGCTCCCGCCAAAGCGCCCGGGGTAGGCAAGGCTTGTTTTTTCCCCGCGCACCGGCTACAATAGCGGGTAGAACGACCAGACGGGGAGGGGCCTACCATGGAATTGCATTGCATCGCAGAACGCAGCGGCAAATTATCGTCATTTTTGCAGCGAGAGCTGCGCTGCTCCTCCTCGTTTATCCATAAGACGAAATGGCTCCAGCGCTTTTATGTCAATGGCGTCCCCCAGCGGACAAATTTTATGGTCAGCCCCGGCGATGAGATCCGCGTGCCCATCGTCGAGCCTGCGCCGGACTATCCGGCGGAGACGGGGCCGCTGGAGATCCTCTATGAGGACGAAGCCGTCATCGCACTGGACAAGCCCGCCGGGCTCCTGATGCACCCCAGCTTCCACCGCAACACCGGGACGCTGGCCAATTACCTGGCCGGGTATTACCGCGCCACCGGGCAGGCCTGCGCCGTGCACCCCGTCAGCCGCCTGGACCGGGATACCTTCGGCGTCGTCCTGCTGGCAAAGAACGCCTACACCCACGCGCTGCTGTGCCAGGCGCTGCAGGCGGGGCAGCTGCACAAGACCTACCACGCCCTCGTCTGGGGCGGCCCGGATTGTGACACCGGGGTGATCGACAAGCCCATTGCCCGGCTGCCAAAGCCGAGCCTGCTGCGCTGCGTCGCACCGGACGGGCAGCGGGCCGTGACCCGCTACCGGGTGCTGGACCGGCGCAACGGCTGCAGTCTGCTGGAGCTGGAGCCGGTCACCGGCCGGACCCACCAGCTGCGGGTCCACTGCGCCGACGGCGGCTTCCCCATTCTGGGCGACCCCCAGTACGGCACACCTGCATCCCAGGCAATGTCTGCACAGCAAGGCTTTGCCACCCAGCAGCTGTGCGCGGCGCGCCTGATTTTTCCCCATCCCATGACCGGCGCGGCGGTGACGCTGCACTCCCAGCAGTCTGTCTCCCTTTTTCCGGCGAATTTTTCCGGCGCTCCTTGTCAGGAACGGAATTTAGATGTATAATAGAGACAACATATCGGGATTTTTACCCGTCTCATGGGAGGTATCTACATGTTTACCAAGCTGATCCAGGCGCTGCACACGACGCGCCGCACCATTGTCTTTACCGAGGGCCCCGATGCCCGGATCCTGGAAGCCGCCAGCCGGCTTCTGGCAGAGGACCTGATGGATGTCATCCTCGTCGGCAATGTGGACGAAGTCCGTGCCGCCGCGCTGAAGGGCAATTTTGCCATTGACAAGGCCACCATCCTCGACCCGGCAACGTATCCGGAGATGGACGAGATGGTCGCCCAGATGGTCGCGCTGCGTAAGGGCAAGATGACGGAAGAGCAGTGCCGCGACGCGCTGAAAAAGGGCAACTACTTCGGCACGATGCTCGTCAAGATGGGCAAGGCCGATGCACTGCTGGGCGGTGCGACCTACTCCACCGCTGATACGGTCCGCCCGGCGCTGCAGCTGGTCAAGACGAGAAAGGGCGCGCACCTGGTCTCCTCCAGCTTCATCCTGACACGGGACACCGCCGAAGGCGCGCAGACGATCTGCATGGGTGACTGCGCCATCAACATCTCCTATGAAGACAGTGTCGATAAGGAAGGCAATGTCGTCTTCACCGCCGCGCAGAAGCTGGCAGAAGTCGCTGTGGAATCCGCCCGGACGGCTGCCTTCTTCGGCATCGACCCGAAGGTCGCGCTGCTGAGCTTCTCCACCAAGGGTTCCGGCAAGGGCGGCACCGTCGCCCTCTCTCAGGCTGCGACACAGGAAGCCCAGAAGCTGGCGCCCGAGCTGGCGATCGATGGCGAGATGCAGTTTGATGCAGCTGTCTCCCCGGTCGTCGGGCAGCTGAAATTCCCGGGCAGCAAGGTCGCTGGCTATGCCAACACCTTCATCTTCCCGTGCATCGAAGCCGGCAACATCGGCTATAAGATCGCCCAGCGGCTGGGCGGCTTTGAAGCCTATGGCCCGATCCTGCAGGGGCTGAACGCACCCATCAACGATCTTTCCCGCGGCTGCAACGCCGAAGAGGTCTATAAGATGGCCATCATCACCGCCGGGATGGCATAAGCAAGCACAGCGCCAGCGCCAGACTGCCGGGCCCGGTTCCCCGGGCAGCAGCCTGGCGCTGTCTTTTTTATTCTAAAGCAGGAGGACTGCCGCATGGCGCTCACGATTCAACGGCTGACCGAACCGGCACCGCTGCAGGTCCGCGCGCTGTTCGCCCGCGTCTGGGCTGCGGCGCTTCCCGGGCCCGCGCCGGACTTTGCCGCGGCGACAGCAGGGGAGGCGCTGTACCTTGCCTGGCAAGGGACGCGCCTGGCAGGCCTGGCCAGTGTCTGGGAGCCGGACCAGTTTCTTCATTTTTTGTTTGTGGACCCAGCCGCGCAGCGGACCGGCGTCGGGCGGGCGCTGGTCGCGCATCTGGCTGCCTGCTATCCGCCGCCCCTCACGCTGAAATGCCTCCGCTGCAACGAAACTGCCCTGGCATTCTATCGCGCCACCGGCTGGCGCGCCTGCGGCACCGGCGGCGCGGGGGTTGATGCCTATATTTTGCTCCGCTATGGGCAAGATACCGCTTTAAATCAGGAGGTTTTATGAACAAGACGGACACATTGACCTTCCGCAGCGCGGTCCGCAGCGATACGCCGCTGATCCTGCGCTTTATCAAAGAATTGGCCGCCTATGAGCAGCTGCTGGACGAGGTCGTCGCAAATGAGCAGACGCTGGAGACCTGGCTCTTTGACAAGCAGCGCGCCGAGGTGCTCTTTGCCCTGGAAGATGGGGAGGAGATCGGCTTTGCGCTATTCTTCCACAATTTCTCCACGTTTCTGGGCCGCGCCGGGCTTTATTTGGAGGACCTGTATAGGGGTATGGCAAAGCAATTTTAAAGAAGCTGGCCAGCATTGCCGTCCAGCGGGGCTGCGGGCGGCTGGAGTGGTGGTGCCTGGACTGGAACAAGCCGAGCATCAACTTTTACCGCGCCCTGGGCGCAGAGCCCATGGACGATTGGACCGTCTACCGTCTCGCCGGTCCGACGCTCAAGGCTTTGGCCGAAGCAGAATAGCGAAAACAATACCAGGCCTGTCAATGGCCTGGTATTGTTTTCGCTATTCCATTTCGTTTTCCCCATACTGCCGCAGCACATCGAGGAAAGCTGCGCCGTACCGGGCGGCTTTGATCCGCCCGACGCCGGAGACCTCCAGCAGCGCTTCCTCGTCCTGCGGGCAGCGCCGCGCCATATCCTCCAGCGTCGCATTGGAGAAGATGACATAGCCAGGGACCCGCTCCTGCTGGGCCAGCCGGTTGCGCACCTCCTTCAGGGCCGACAGCAGCACCGCGTCTGCCGGGCGCAGCTGCGCCTTCGCCAGCGCGATCGGGTCGGCCTGGACGAGCTCCTGCCGCCGGATCCGGCGCGTGACCTTTTTCCCGTGGAACAGGACCTCTGCGGCGGCCGCGCAGGGCCGCAGCGCGCCAAATTCGTTTTTGGCGCAGTAGCCGCCCGCCTCCAGCACATCAATATACCGGCCGATCTCCGCCTGGGGTGTCTTTTTCAGCAGGCCGTAGGTGGAGACGCTGTCCAGCTGCAGCTCCAGCACGCGTTTATTCTTGCTGCCCCGCAGGACCTGCGCCAGCAAGCTGGGGCCGACATAATAGCCCAGCTTCTTTCGCACCCGCTCGATGCACGAGAGGATCATCTGGGCGATCATCGTAATATCCTGCTCGGTGAAATCCCCGGCGCAGTTGCCGCAGTTACCGCAGTTTTCTTCATGCTCCTGGCCGAAGTAATCCAGCAGCAGCCCGCGATAGCAATCGCCGCTCTTGCAATAGGCCACCATCTGGTCCAGCCGCCGGCGATTTTGCGCCAGGACGGCGGCTGCTTCCTCCTCTGTCAGCTGTTCGTTGTCGTTGTGCTCCATGAGATACTGAGCCGTCACAATATCGCCGGGGGAGAAGAGCAAAATGCAGTCCGCCGCGCTGCCGTCGCGCCCGGCGCGGCCTGCCTCCTGATAATACGCCTCGATACTCCTTGGCATATTATAATGGATCACATAGCTGACATTGGACTTGTCGATCCCCATGCCGAAGGCGTTCGTCGCGACCATGATCCGGCAGCGATCATACTGAAACGCCTCCTGATTCTGGCTGCGCTCCTCCTCGGAAAGGCCCGCGTGGTACCGGGTCGCGGCGTAGCCCTGGCGCTGCAGCGTGTCGCACACCCGCTCCACATTGGCGCGGCTGGCGCAATAGACGATCCCGCATTTTTCCCGCCGCGCCTCGATCAGCTCCTGCAGCGCAGTCATCTTATCCTGCGGACGGTGCACATCAAAATATAGATTGGGCCGGTCAAATCCGGTGATGACCAGCGCCGGGTCCTCCAGCTGCAGCAGGCGAATGATATCCTCCTGAACGAAGGCCGTCGCCGTCGCGGTAAAAGCTGCGACGACCGGGCGGATCGGCAGCGCCTGGATAAACTCCAAAATGCGCAGATAGCTCGGCCGGAAATCCTGCCCCCATTGGGAGATGCAGTGGGCCTCATCCACCGCCAGCAGGGAGATCAGTACATCCTGCAGAAGCTGGGCAAAGCCCGGCGCTTCCAGCCGCTCCGGTGCGACATACAGGATCTTATACGCCCCGCGCCGGACACCAGCGTAGGCCTCCTGCATCTGCGGACCGGTCAAAGAGCTGTTGATAAAAGCCGCCGGAACGCCTGCCGCCGTCAGCGCGGCGACCTGGTCCTTCATCAGGGAGATCAGCGGCGATACCACCAGGGTAAGCCCCGGCAGCAGCAGCGCAGGGACCTGATAACACAGGGATTTGCCGCCGCCCGTCGGCATAACGCCCAAGGCGTCCCGCCCCTGCAGGATCGCATCAACCAGCGCCTCCTGCCCGGGGCGAAACGCCGCATGGCCAAAATATTCCGTTAAAACCGCCGCTTTGTCCACAAAAATCACCCATTTCTACAAGCTGCTTTTATTTTAACAGACAGCCCCAGCAATTGCAACCAGCAGCCCGCGTGGGGTGAGACAATACGGCGCAGCCTGCGCTCAAGCGCCCAGCGGCTTTCCGCTGAACACGGGGAACACGTCAAATTCCCCGTAATTTTCAATGCGCGCCAACTGCGTGAGCGCTTCCATATCCGCATCAGAAATCGTAAAATCAACGGCAGCGTTATCGGCCATATGCGCAGGGGACGCCGTCTTGGGCAGCGCCACCGCCCCCAGCTGGATAACATAGCGGATGCAAAGCTGCGCGGCGGATACGCCGTACTGTTTCGCCGTCTGCGTAATGGCCGGGTTCTTGAGGGCCTCGCCGTGGGCGATGGGGGAATATGCCTCCACCTGGATGCCCTGGGCCTTGCAGAAGTCCACCAGCGCCCGGTCCGTATTGCTGATGTGCAGCAGGATCTGGTTGACCATCGGCATTACACGGCAATCGGCCAGCAGATTCTCCAAATCGTCGCGCAGGAAATTGGAAACGCCGATGCATTTCACCTTGCCCGCCGCCTGTGCATCCTCCAGGGCGCGCCAGACGGCTTTGTTTTCCGCAAAATAGCGCGTTTGCCCCCGGAATTCTGCCCACGGCTGGGGCGCGTGGATGATCATTTGATCCAGATAGGAAAGCCCCATCCGGGTAAGCGTTTCGTCGATGGAACGGGCGGCCTCGTCGTAGGTCTTTAATTCCGCCGCGACCTTGCTGGCGACAAACAGCGCCTCGCGGGGGAGGCCGCAGCTGCGGACACCCTCGCCCACGCCGCGCTCATTGCCATAGGCCTGAGCCGTGTCGATCATGCGGTAGCCAAGCTTGACCGCCGTGCAGACCGCCGCTGCCGTCTTGTCATCGTCGATAAACCAGGTGCCCAGCCCCAGCTTTGGGATCTTTGTCCCGTTTTTCAGTGTATAAGTCTCTTTTAGAATCATCGCTTTTCCCTCCTTACAGCGCCTCGTATGCTTCTTCCGAGACCGGCTCGCACCATTCGTTTTCGCAAGCCTCGCCGGGGACTTCCACGGCGATGTGGCTGAACCAGCTGTCACGCTTGGCGCCGTGCCAATGCTTGACATTGGCGGGGATCATCACGACGCTGCCCGCCTGCAGACTGACCACCGCCTTGCCTTCCTCCTGGTACCAGCCCTCCCCGGCGGTACACAGCAGCAGCTGGCCGCCCTTGGCAGCATGATGAATGTGCCAATTGTTGCGGCAGCCCGGCGCGAAGGTCACATT
>CAUBQU010000063.1 GCA_958438185.1 uncultured Oscillospiraceae bacterium | reverse complement strand
GGGTTATTTTTTGTTCATATGGGTGCGGAAGATCTCGCGCCCCTCGCTGCTGCATTCGACGACGTCGATGCGCGTGGCTTTTTCCTTGGCGGTCTTCCGCCCGGCGCTGTCCAGATAGAGGACCACAGCGTAGGCGCCGCCGGCCGGGGTCTGGCCGCGAATGACCTCGACGCCTTCTGGCAGCAGCGCGGGCTTCATGCGGTAGTAATCCAAAAATGTAAACATAGCGTCACCTAATAAAATTCGTTTTCTGCGGGGCCTCCCGGGCGGGGACCGGCGCGTCCAGCTGCTGCAGCATCCAGGCCATATTGTCGGCCAGCGTGCGCATGACCTGCAGGCCCTCCAGATCCTGCCGGACCTCGTCCGGCGTGTTGCCGTGGACGGAATTCCAGTATTTGCTGGAGACGATAGGCATATTGGAAATGGTGAAGTATTTGTTCAGCCGGTCAAAGGCGGCGCTGGCGCCGCCGCGGCGGCAGGAGACGATGGCTGCGCCGGGCTTGCCGTCAAAGGAAGCGGCCGAGGAGTAGAACAGCCGGTCCAGCACGGTACAGAGCGCCCCGGCCGCCGAAGCGTAATGCACCGGGGAGCCGACGATCATGCCGTCACACTGGGCCATCTTTTCCTGCAGCTGGCAGACAATGTCGTTCCGAAAGCAGCGGCCCGTCTTACGGCAGGCGCCGCAGCCGATGCAGCCGTAATGGGGCCCATCGCCGATGTGGACGATCTCACTGGCGATACCGTCCTTTTCCAGCTGCCGGGCGATCTCCTCCAGCGCGGTGAAGGTGCAGCCCGCTTTGTGGGGGCTGCCGTTAATCAACAATACTTTTTTCATAAAAAGCACCTCTTCTTATTTGGCATAGACCTGTTTCAGCGTGCAGTAGCGGGGCAGGCTGTCGCGCCGCTGGATCTCCGGCTCGCCCTGAATGAGGGGCAGACAGTAGTCGATGTAGGGGGCGTTAATAAAGTTGCCCGCCTCGTTGATCCATTCCCGGGGCATGAGCTTTTCCGTATTGGCGGCAGCGGCCAGGTCGAACAGGGCGTATTCGCACTGATAGCCCGCTGGGCCCCGCTGGCAGCGGAAACCAGCCATCTTGCCAGTCTCACCGGCGATGGCGGATTCCAGCGCGAAGCGGCCGATCTCATAGGCTTCTTTGACGTCGGTCGCCGAAGCGCAATGGGCGGCGGCGCGCTGGAGCAGGGAGAGTTCGATGCCGCGGACCTTGCCGCCAATCTCTTCCTTCAAGACCTCTGCTAGGCGGGAGGCCAGGCCGCCCAGTTGGGCGTGACCAAAACCGTCGTTGGCGGAGATGGCGGCGGAGACAAAGGCGCCGTCGGCATAATGGATGCCTTCGGAGACGGCGATGACGCAGCCGCCCTTCCGGTCGCAGCATTCCCGGACGTCGGCCAAGAACTGCTCAATATCAAAATCGACCTCCGGGACATAGATGAGGTCCGGCCCGCACCCGGCGTAAGAGGCCAGGACGGACGCGGCGGTCAGCCAGCCTGCGTGGCGGCCCATGCACTCAATAACAGTGATCATGCCCGCCTCATAGGCCTGGCTGTCCCGGGCGACTTCCATGATGGAGGTCGCGATATATTTGGCTGCCGAAGCAAAGCCGGGGCAGTGGTCCGTCTCCGTCAGGTCGTTGTCGATCGTCTTGGGGATGCCGATGACCCGGCACGCCCAGCCAGCCACGCGCATAAAGCGGGAGATCTTGTTGCAGGTATCCATGGAGTCGTTGCCGCCATTGTAGAAGAAATAGCGGATATCATATTTCTGGAAAATCTCCAGCAGGCGGCGGTAGTCCTTGTCATTTTCCTCCGGCTCGGTCATTTTATACCGGCAGGAGCCGAGGACGGCGGCGGGGGTCTGCAGCATCAGGCGCAGATTTTCCGGGTCCTCTTCGTCCATAATCATCAGCTGATCGTTCAAAACGCCGCTGATCCCATAGTGCGCTGCATAAACCTTGGTGATCGCTTCGTTTTGCAGCGCGGCCTCAATCAGCCCATAGGCGCTGGCATTGATGACTGCGGTGGGACCGCCGGATTGGCCGATCAGGCAGCTGCCAACTAATTTCTTATCAGACATAACGTTTCTCCTTCACAGTTGTTTCTCTTCCTTATTTTTGCGCCGGTGGCGCTACAAATCCAGTATAGCACAGCCGGGCGGGGGGTGCAATCCCATTTGCCGGGATTGTGGCACTTTGCGCAAAACAAATGGGGGGAAGTTGTGACTTCTGCTGAAAATCTCGGCGGTCTGCCAGATTTTCCGGCATCGGCCATTGACGGCACGGGGCCCCAGGGGCTATAATAGCAATATCATTGTAATAGATAAGGAGCGTTAGTTATGCCACTGGTAACCACAAAGGAAATGTTCCGCAAGGCCTACGATGGCGGCTATGCCATCGGCGCATTCAATGTCAACAACATGGAAATCGTGCAGGGCATCACGGAAGCCTGCGCCATGGAAAAAGCTCCCGTTATTTTGCAGGTCTCCAAGGGCGCCCGCGCCTACGCCAGCCATACGTATCTGGTCAAGCTGGTTGAAGCGGCGCTGCTGGATTGCCCGGATATCCCCATCGCCCTGCATTTGGACCACGGCCCGGATTTTGAGACCTGCAAGGCCTGCATCGACGGCGGCTTCACCTCTGTCATGATCGACGGCAGCAGCAAGCCCTTTGCGGAGAATATTGCGCTGACGAAGAAGGTCGTCGCCTATGCCCACGACCACGGCGTCGTCGTCGAAGCCGAGCTGGGGACGTTGGCCGGTATTGAGGATGAGGTCAAGGTCTCTGCAGAGGATTCGTCCTATACCCGTCCGGAAGAGGTCGAGGAATTTGTGACGAAGACCGGCTGCGACTCCCTGGCCATCGCCATCGGGACCAGCCACGGCGCGTACAAATTCAAGCCCGGCACGAAGCCGCAGCTGCGCTTTGATATTCTCCACGAGGTCGAAAAGCGCCTGCCCGGGTTCCCCATTGTGCTCCACGGCGCATCGTCTGTTCCGCAGGAGTATGTGGAGAAGATCAACGCCAACGGCGGCGCAATGCCCGGCGCCATCGGCGTCCCGGAGGATCAGCTGCGCGAAGCGGCCCGCAGCGCCGTTTGCAAGATCAATATTGATTCTGACCTGCGCCTGGTCATGACGGGCAGCATCCGGGAGCACTTCACCCAGTTCCCGGCCCACTTTGACCCGCGGGAGTACCTCAAGCCCGCCCGCGCCAATATCAAGGAGCTGGTCCGCCATAAGCTGGTGGACGTCCTGGGCTGCGCCGGAAAGGCATAACAGGCAACCGATAACCCTAAAATCGCCCGGTACCGGATACGGTACCGGGCGATTTTTGAAGTTTAGCGCGGCGGCAGCTTTTTCATATGCTGCAGCAAAAATTGGGCACAGAGCCCGGTAAAGAGCCCGGCCAGCATCCCGGCGGCGATAAGGACGGGGAGATAGTAGATCAGCCGCGGCGTCGCCGTCAGCAGCATGGCGATGAGGATCTGGCCGATATTGTGAAAAATACCGCCCAGCACGCTGGCGACCCAGATCTGCCGCAAGGTCAGGACTCGGCGCAGCGCCAGCATAGCCGCCAGGCTCAAAAGCCCGCCCGCCAGAGAATAGGCCAGGCTGATGAGCTGCCCGGCAAACAGACTGCCCAGCAGCACCCGGGTCAGCAAGACGCCCAGCGCAGCCCAGGGGCCGTAGGCAAATAGCGTGTAGATGCTGACGATATTGCTCAGCCCCAGCTTGACCCCGGCGACGGGGATGGGATTCGGCAGCTGCGCCTCCAGCACATACAGCCCCAGGGCCACAGCGCTCAATAGGGCCAGGCGCGTCAAACGTTTCGTGCGCATCGCGTCAAAGCCTGGCGATGCGGTCGCCGAGTTCGTTTTTCCGGAGCAGAAGCAGCAGCGGCAGGCCGATCAGGTACATAACGGCCAGCTCACCGCCGCCGACCTGCGCGCTGAAGAGCACAAAGCTTTTCCAGAAGGCGTCCGGCGTCGAGACAATGGCAATCTCTGCGCCGACCAGGATCGCATTGACCAGGACGACGGGCAGCGGGGCCAGCGCGGGCTTCCGGCAGCGTTGCACCAGCAGGCAGGCCAGCAGCGTCGCGGCGGTACCGACGATGATATCCAGCGCCGAGACCGTCGAGAACAGATTCGCGATCAGGCAGCCCAGGGTCAGCCCGATGGTCGAGACCGGGTTAAAATACGGCAGAATGCACAGCGCCTCCGCCAGCCGGAACTGGACCTGCCCATAAGAGATGGCGGAGGTGCAGATGGTCAGCGCGGCGTAAACAGCGGCGAGGATGCCGCAGAAGGTGACTTGATGAATGGTGATTTTCTTCATGGGATGTGCGAAGCCTTTCTTACTCTATATTATATTATTGTATCTGTTTCAAGTGCGCAAAGCGGCGCAGAACCGAGTACATAGGCATCCCTCCCAGCCAGAAAACGAGGCGGCGGCAAGCGCCGCAGTCCACCGGCTATTATGCCATAGGGGGCGGGAAATTGCAATCGGCATTTTACCAGAAAGTCAGGAGGCGGCAGTGTGTGGTATCATACATTAAATGAGGCGCTGCGCCGCCAATTCGGCGGCAAGGTCTATAAACTGGCGCTGGATGGCGGCATGGGCTGCCCGAACCGGGACGGCACTTGCGGGATCCGGGGCTGCATTTTCTGTTCCGAGCAGGGCAGCGGCGATTTTGCCGCGCCCCACTGCGCGAATCTGGCCGCCCAGCTGGCCCAGGCCAAGGCACGGGTGGCGCAAAAAGCGCCGGACGCCCGATATATCGCCTATTTTCAAAGCTTTACCAATACTTACGCGCCGACGGCATATTTGGAGGCGCTGTTTTCCGCAGCGATGGCGCCGCCGGAGATCGTCGCCCTCTCCGTCGCGACCAGGCCGGATTGTCTGCCGCCGGAGACGGTGGCGCTGCTGGCGCGGCTGAACCGGGTCAAACCTGTCTGGGTGGAGCTGGGCTTGCAGACGATTTTTGAGGAGACGGCTCGGTATATTCGCCGGGGCTATGCCCTGCCGGTCTTTGAAGACGCGGTGGCCCGGCTCAAGGCGGCGGGGCTGACCGTCATTGTCCACCAGATCCTAGGCCTGCCTGGGGAGACGCCCGCGCAGATGCGCCAGACGACAGCGTATATCGCCCACGCCGGGGTCGACGGGATCAAGCTGCAGCTGCTCCATGTCCTAGAGGGGACGGACCTTGCGGCGGAGTGGCGTGCCGGGCGGGTCCCGGTACTGACGCTGGAGGCGTATACGCAGCTCCTGTGCGACTGCGTGCGGCTGCTGCCGCCGGAGCTGGTCATTCACCGGCTGACCGGCGACGGGCCGAAGCGGCTGCTGTTAGCGCCCCAATGGAGCGGGGATAAAAAGCGGGTACTCAACGCCATCCAGCAGGAATTTATTCGGCAGGATGTCTGCCAGGGGCAGTGGTTTCAGGGCAAGATGCCAGAGCTGCCGGCTGGGTCAGATGCTTGACCCAGTGGTACCGGTTGACCCGGATGGCAATGGGGATGCATTTGACCGCCTGGTCCGCATTCAAGCAGAGCAGCACCGCGACGGGCGGCCAGTGCCAGACGAACGCCGCCAGCAGCGACAGCGGCACGGCAAAGCACCAGATCACGCATAGATCCAGCTTGACAGAGAATTTCGTATCTCCGCCGCCCCGGATAATCCCGGTGTTCGTCGGCAGATGGTAGGCATTGAGGAAGATCACCGCCGCCTGGATCAGGATAAACTGGCGGGCGAGGGCTGCCGTCTCCGGCCGCAGCGCGTAGAGCAGCAGCAGCGGGCGGCGCAGCAGAAGCATGATCGTCGCCAGGACGAGGCCCAGACCGCAGAATAGCACCTGCAGGGTTCGGGTATCGGCGCGGATCGTCGCCGCATCGCCCCGGCCGACGGCCTGCCCGATCAGCACGGTCGCCGCCGATGCGCTGCCGAGGCTTGCGACTTTTAGCAGCGTAAAGGCGGTCACGGAGATAGACTGGGCGGCGATGGCGGCGGCGGACAGGTGCCCCATTACCGCGGTTTGGATGGCCATATTGCAGCCCCAGAGAAATTCGATCAGGCAGACCGGCGCAGTCAGGCGGGCAAAATCCCGGGCAAGCCACGCGGGCGCCTGCCGGAGGTCTGCAGGCCGCAGCCGCAGAATGCAGTCGCGCCGCAGCACGTAAAGCAGCACGACCGCGCACTCAAGCCCACGGGCGGTCAGCGTCCCGATGGCGGCGCCGGTCACACCCAGTGCTGGCGCGCCGAAGCGGCCGGAGATTAGGATATAATTGAGCCCGCAGTTGACCAGCAGCGAGAGCAGCGAGACCCGCAGCGAGATCTGCACGACCTTGACAGTCCGCAGACTGGCCAGCAGCAGTTGCGTCACAGCAAAGAGCGGGCAGGTGTATTTGATGATCCGCAGGTATTCTGTTCCAAGTTGGATCATGGCCTGGTCTTTTGTAAATAGGCCGACGAGTTGCCGGGGCAGCAGTGCGGCGAGGAGGAAAAATACCAGGGCGAAGCCTGCGCCCCAGCGCAGCCCGATGGGCACGATGCGCCGCACCTGGTCCTGCTGGCCCTGGGCCCAGTACTGGCCGCCGAGGATGACCATCCCGGCGCCGGTGGCATAGATCAGCTGCTGGAAGAGAAATTGCAGCTGATTGACCGCCGCTGCGGCGGCCATGGCCGTCTCCGCGTAGCTGCCCAGCATGATATTGTCCAGCAGATTCACACTGCAGACGACCAGCCGTTCCGCCATCAGGGTCAGGCAGAGGGTGAAAAACTGCCGGTAAAACGAACGGTCCCGTGTCATAGCGCCACCCTCCTTTGCGTCTTGGTTTCCTGCTACTTGCATCATACCAGATCGCGGCGCCCCGCGTCAAATGCCAGGCGATTGACATTGTGCAAAAACTTGCTATACTGAATTTGGAAGAATCCACCAAACGCATACGGAATGCAAAAGGAGGCAGCCGCAATGATCAAATTTGCAAAGGATATGCCCGTGACGCAGCGGGAAAATGTAATGGGTGGGACGGGCCGCTACAGCAGCCAGATGCTGTTTTCCCCGGAAGAGGTGACGAAAACGCGCCTGTTTGCCTGTAATACCATGGAGCCGGGGGCATCCATCGGCTGTCATAGTCACACCGGCGAGGGGGAAGCGTATCTCATTCTCTCCGGTGAGGCGGTTGTGGAGGAGGACGGCGTGGCCTACACGCTTCACCCCGGCGACTGCGAGTATTGCACCGACGGCCATTCCCACGCGATTTATAACCGTTCCGATGCGCCCATGAGCTTTTTGGCGATCATTATTCTGTAAAAATGCGTAATTTTCTCATTTTCTGGTTGACTTTTCGGTTGAAAACAGGTACTATAATTT
>CAUBQU010000062.1 GCA_958438185.1 uncultured Oscillospiraceae bacterium | reverse complement strand
TTTTTGTTCTCTGCCGATACCCGCCAGGAGGCGCTGCAGGAGCTGCGGGCGGCGCAGGAAGGGGAACAGTGATGATGCGGAATTTCAGAATGCTGCTGGCCTATGACGGCAGCCGCTACCGGGGCTGGCAGCGGCTGGGCGATTCGGACCGGACGATCCAGGGCAAGCTGGAAGCGTGCCTGACGGCGCTTTTGCAGCAGCCGGTGCAGATCTCCGGCGCGGGGCGGACAGATGCCGGGACCCACGCCATGGGGCAGGTGGCCTCCTTCCGGGCTGAGACGGCGCTGCCCGCGGCGCAGCTGCTCCGGCAATTGCGCGCCCGGCTGCCGGAGGATATCGGCGTGCTGGACCTGCAGGAGGCCGCGCCCCGGTTTCACGCGCGGCTCAACGCGGTGGGCAAGACGTATCGCTATCGCGTCTGGGTCAGTGACCAGCCCTGTGTTTTTGACCGGAAGTATGTGTATGTCTGCCCGGGGGACTATGATCTTGCGGCCATGCGCCGGGCGGCGCAGTCGCTGCTGGGCAGCCATGATTTTCTCGCCTTCAGCGCCAATAAACCGGGCAAAAAGTCCACGGTCCGGCAGCTGGATGCGATCTCAATCGAAAAGACCGGCGAGGAGCTTGTCTTTACCCTGACCGGTGACGGGTTTTTGCACCATATGGTGCGGATCCTGGTGGGGACACTTCTGGAGATCGGCGCAGGGGCGCGCCCGGCCTCGTCGATCGCGGCGATTTTTGCCTCTGGCTGCCGGGCGGATGCCGGGGTGACGGTCCCGGCGCAGGGGCTATGCTTAATGGAGGTGCAGTACCATTGAATATTCAGATTTTTGGCAAGAGCAAGTGCTTTGATACGAAAAAGGCCCAGCGATGGTTCAAGGAGCGGCGCATCCCGTTTCAGATGATTGACCTGCCCCGGTACGGGATGTCCGGGCGGGAATTTGAGAGCGTGCTCCGGGCGGTCGGCGGGGTTGAAATGCTGGCAGATTGGAGCAAGCAGGATCCGGAATTGGATTTGATGCGCTATTTGGAGCGGGAGAGCGACCGGGCGGACCATCTTTTTGAACGGATGGACCTGGTCCGGACGCCGGTCGTCCGCAACGGTAAGCAGGCGACCGTTGGGTATTGCCCGGAGATCTGGGCCCAGTGGAATTAGGAGGTATGCGATGAATCCCATGACTCTGATGAAGCTCAAAGGAGAGCTGGCTGCCTTGCAGACGCGGCACCCGAAGTTTACAAAATTTGTCCAGTACCTGGGCAGCCAGGAGCTCCCGGCAGGGACGGTCCTGAACGTCGAGGTCAAGACGCCGGACGGCGGCAGCGTCCACGCCAATTTGAAGCTGGACGAGGCGGACCGAAATCTCATTGCACTCCTGCGGGAGCTAGGCAGCGAGAAAAAATAAAAGGCAAAGGCCTGGATGGAAAAACCATCCAGGCCTTTCAGCTTGTCAAAAAAGCCTCGCAGAGTTTGCGCCGCGCACGGCGCAAATAGAGTCGAAATCATTTTCTCCGGCGGTGTGTACGTCGGGGAAAATACTTCTCACCCTGCAAGTGTGGAATTTTCACGCCGAGGGCGTGAAAATTATGCGCGCAGCAGGGTGCAATCCCCCTTCAAACGCGAGCCCAGCGTAGCGGTAAGTGAGAGTCAAAATCTCTGATTTTGTTACTCGAACTTATGCAGCGAAGTCGCGTTTGAGAGTGTGTCAAAAATACTTTTTGACACACTTACCGCGCCGCAGATACGATCCGGGGGAGGCGGGGGCCGAGACCGCTGAGCAGGGCGTTCGTCGTGAGACCAGCCGCGGCGGCCAGGTCATAGGCGCCGGGGCCGCCGGGGCCGAACAGCGTTGCAATATCGCCCTGCTTGACCGGCGGCAGGCCGGTGACGTCGACCATCAGCTGGTCCATGCAGACGCTGCCGACGATCGGGGCCAGCCTGCCGTGAAGCCCAACGTGGCCCGCGCCGGAGGGGAGGGCCGCGGGGATGCCGTCGGCATAGCCGATGGCCAGCGTCGCGATGGTGCGGGGGCTGGAGGCCGTGTAGCCAAAGCCATAGCCGACGCTTTGGCCCGCAGCCACGGTCCGCACGCCGCTGACCCGGGCGTGGAGGGATAGGACCGGCCGCAGCGCAATGCCGGATGGCAGGTCCCGGCGGCTGCCGAGCCCGTAGAGGGCGATACCGATGCGGGCATAGTCGCCGCCGAGCTGCGGGTAATAGAGCAGCCCGTAGCTGCTGAGCAGATGCGCCCGGGGCGTGTAACCGCAGCGGCGGACTAGGCGGACGGCGCTCCAAAACGCATCCGCCTGAGCCTGCGTGAAGGCCCGCTGCGCCGGGGCGGTACCGGTATCGGCGCACAGGTGGGTAAACAGCCCGGTGACACGCAGGCGGGGCAGCGCAAAAATTTGCCCGATGGAATCGGGATCGCCCGCGTCCAGGCCGAGGCGGTGCATCCCGGTATCCAGCGCCAGGTGGCCTTTGATAGGGCCGCAGGCGGCCAGGGCTTTGGCGTAGTCCAGGTCCAAGATCGCCTGGGTCAGGTCATATTGCAGCAGCTGCGGGAATTGGGCGGGGTGCGTGTAGCCCAGGATCAGGATCTCGCCTCGGATCCCGCCCCGGCGCAGGGCCACAGCTTCGTCTAGGCAGGCGACGCAGAAGGCACGGACGCCGTTTGCCTGCAGGGCCTTTGCCACCGGCAGCGCGCCGTGGCCGTACGCATCGGCTTTGACGACAGCCATGACCTGGCAGCCGGGGGGCAGTCGGCGGCGCAGCCTGCCCAGGTTCCAGGCCAGCGCCTCCAGGTCAAGGGCGGCCCAGGCCCGGGCAGTGGCAGCTTCCATCTGGTTCTGCAGCGGGATCTGCGGCGCCGTCGGCACTCTGCCGCAGCAGGACCCGCGGCGGCTGGCTGACGACCGTGGCGCCGTCGGGAATATCCTGGCAGACGACGGCGCCTGCGCCGATCTTAACATCGCTTCCAATTCGAATCCCTCCTATGAGCACGGAGCCCGCGCCGATCAAGCAGCGGGGGCCGATGACCGGGGCGCGGCCTGCGACCTCGCCGATGGTCACATTTTGATAAATACAGCAGTCCGGCCCGAGGACGGCGTAGCGGGAGATAAAAACGCCGTGGAGCCCGTGGGGCAGCGAGGGGACGCCCTGAATCTCCGCGCCTGGGCCGAGATAGCCGCCGTGGCGGTGGGCGCTGCGGCTGAGGAAAAAGGTCAGAATGTCCCGCCCAACTCTGGTTTTTGCCCGGCGTTGCCAGCGGTAGAGCCGCCAGAAAAAAACCAGGCTGTTACCCCGGGACCAGGCGATGAGCCGCCAGCGCATCAGGCTTCCTCCAGCGCCGCGTCCAGGATGCGGGAGAGGACCTCACGGAAGGAGAGGCCCGCCGCCTGCATCATGCTGGGAAAGCGGCTGTGGGGCGTGAAGCCGGGGATGGTGTTGACCTCGTGGAAGACGATACGGCCCTCCGGCGTCAGAAAGAGATCGACCCGGGCAAAGCCGCTGCAGCCGAGGATCTGATAGACCCGCCGGGCGGTCTCCTGCACCGCGGCAGTCTGTTCCGGCGTAATGCGGGCGGGGACATGGATTTTGGATGTCGTCAGGTGGTATTTCTCCTGAAAACCGAAGAGGTCGCCCTGCAGCTCGATCTCATCGGGGACGCCGGTCAGCGGCGCATCGCTGCCGAGGACGGCGCAGCCGACTTCAAAGCCGGAGATCTGCGCCTCCAGCATGACATGGTCGTCGTAATAAAACGCGTTGTCGATCGCGGCGAACAGGTCGCCGGGGCGGCGGACCTTTGCGACGCCGAAGGAGGACCCGGCCCGGACGGGCTTGACAAAGAGCGGATAGCCAAGCCCGGCGGCCTGGGCGGCGACGGTGGCCCGGTCATAGCCCTGGGCCAGCGTGACGGCCCGGGGCGCGGGGATCCCGGCCGCGGCGACGAGCCGGTGGGCGCGGTCTTTGTCCATGCAGAGGGCCGAGGCCAGCACGCCGCAGCCTGCCACAGGGATGCCCGCCAGGGCGCACAGCCCCTGGACGGTGCCGTCCTCGCCGTTTTGCCCGTGCAGAATGGGCAGAACGGCGTCCAGCCGGATGCGGTGCAGCCCTGCCGGGTCAAAGACCAGTAGCGCCCGGTCGCTGCGGTTCGGGCTGATGCACGCCGGGGTGCAGGGGCCTTGGTGCCAGGTGTTGTGCGGGATTTGCGCAAGGTCGCCGGAAAAGAGGAACCAGTCGCCCTGCTGCGTGATGCCCACCGGCACCGGGGCGAACCGGTCCCGGTCCAGATGCGCCAGGACGCCTGCGGCGGATTCCAGCGAGACGTTATATTCCGGGGAACAGCCGCCAAAGACGACGGCAATCGTTTTCTTCTCGTTCATGATCTAGGCTCCTTTCCTGTTTCAAGTCGGACCGGTGTCCCGGCCGGGAGGGGGTAGTTGATCTGGCAGCAGTTGTGATAGACGGTCTGGGCCTGGCCCGGGCCGTTGGGCAGGCGGACGATATCGACTTCTTCCAGCAGCCGGTCGCCCACCTGCCGGTAGATCAGGCCGCGGTTGACGACGCGGAAGCCGGGGCCAAGCTCCCGGGCGGCATAAACGGCGCCGATAATTTCCGTGTCGGAGAAGGTGACGGACAGCTGCAGACAGGTGTCCGTGTCGTTGCGGACTTTGAAATCCATCCAGCCCTCGGCGACGGTGGCGTCCACGCCCAGGGGCGCGTCGCTGGGCGGCTCGGGGAAGTCCTTTTTGCTGTGCCCATGGCGCTCGACGAATGTCACCGGGGTGTGGAGAAAGACCCAGCAGAGCAGGTTGGTGATCTGGCACAGGCCGCCGCCGTAGGCCGTTGTCAGGCGGCCGTTTTGCTCCGTCAGTGCGTCGCGGTACGGCGTTTCGCGGTCGGCGTGGCGGACGCGGTTCCAGAAGGAGAACGTCTCCCCCGGCTCGATCAGGAGCCCGTCCAGCTGCCGGGCGGCCAGCTTGAGATTGTGGACCTTGTTTTCCTGATAGACCATGGGAAAGCCCGTCTCCGTGTTGTACATCGGGCAGCGGGAGGTAAAAAGGCAGACGGGCAGGCGCTCTGCCGTCTGCCGGGCGCAATAGCGGCTGCCATCACGCCGCATGGCTCGATAAAAGCAGAACGTCCGCTGCCGCTTGCGCAGCGGCAGCAGCCAGGGAAATCGCTCTGTAAGTCGTTTTCTTGCCATCATAAATGCAGCTCCTTGCAAAAAATACGCGAAAAAAACCTCGCGCCGGTATGGTTTTAGCATACCAGCGCGAGGTAGAATGCTCCCAAAGCCTCGCAGAGTTTGCGCCGCGCACGGCGCAAATAAGGTTCAATCCGTTTTTTCCGGCGGCGTGTACGTCGGGAAAAACTCTTTACGCCCTGCAAGTGTGGAATTTCCGCGCCAACGGCGTGGAAATTATGCGCGCAGCAGGGTGCAAGCCCCCTCAAACGCGAGCCCAGCGAAGCGGGTCGCGTTTGAAGCGTGTCAAAAATCTTTTTTGACACGCGACCTCGCGCCGGTATGGTTTTAGCATACCAGCGTGAGGAAAATTTTGCTTTCGTTTTTTCTGCCGCGATGCTTGTGATTGCCTTGCGCAAATCATACGTTTTTCTGACAAGTCTCCGGCAGGGAGACAATAAATGTGACCGTTTCGTCGGCGCTGCGGGCGGTGATGCAGCCGCCGTGGGCCTCGACGATCTTCTTGGCGATGGCCAGGCCCAGGCCCGCGCCGCCGGTATCGCTGCGCCGGGCGGTGTCCAGGCGGAAGAACTGGCTGAAGATCCGCGCCAGCTTCTCTTCCGGAATCGTTGCGCCCCGGTTTTGCACCAGGACCCGGACGCCGCCGACATACCGGGTGAGGCAGTCGGAGATCTCCGTGCCGGGGTAGCTGTAGTTGACGGCGTTGCGGAAGAGATTGTCAAAGACCCGCTGCAGCTTGTCCGGGTCGCAGTGGAGCGTCACGTCTGGCGCAAGCTGCAGGTGCCAGGCAAGCTGCTTCTCCGCCAGCACGGGCGCAAATTCGAACGTGCTCTGCTCCAGCAGGCGGGTCAGGTTCACCGGCTGCAGGTCCAGCTCCAGATGGGCCAGGTTAAAGCGGGTGATCTCAAAAAATTCGTTGATCAGCCCCTCCAGCCGCTCCGCCTTGCGCAGGGCGATGCCGGTGTATTTGGCCCGCATGGCTGGGCTGAGGTCCGGCTCGTCCCGCAGCAGGGTCAGATAGCCGATGACACTGGTCAGCGGCGTTTTCAGGTCGTGGGCCAGGTAGACGACCAGGTCATTTTTCCGCTGCTCGGCTTCCTTTGCCTGGTGGGCGGCGTTTAAGGCGTGCTCCCGGGCGAGGTTCAGCTCCATCTGCGTCTCGTGCAGGGCATCCGGCAGACGGATGGGGGCCTCCGGCTGCGCGGCCAGCTGCTTCGCCGCCAGGGTGACGGTATCGAGATAGCGCAGCGCCAGGCGCAGAAAATGCCGGGTGATAAAAAACACGCCGATGAGAATGAGCACGATGAGCAGGAACGGCGCAAACTGCTCGGCAAGCTTTAAAACAAAGTAAAGCGGTTCCTCCGGGTACCACGTCCGCTGTGAGCAGAAAAACGCCGCCATAAAATACCCACCGAAGAGGAGCAGCAAATAAGCCAGCGTCCAGAGCAAAAAGCGCATCGTCAGCTTGCGGGAGAGCTGACTTTGGATCATGCGTCTGTGATCGTTATGCAATGGTATACCCCACCCCCCAGACGGTTTTAATAAATTTCGGCTTGCGGCTCGGCTCGTGCAGCTTTTCCCGCAGCCGGGCAATGTGGGCCATAACGGTGTTGTTATTATCGAGGTATTTCTCCTGCCAGACGGCCTCAAACAGCTCCTCCGACGAGATGACCTTGCCCCGGTGGGCGCATAAGTACCAGAGAATATCAAATTCGATGGGCGTCAGCGCCAGCGCTTCACCGTAGAGGGTGCATTTGCGGCTGTCACGGCAGATGGTCAGCCCGGCAAAGTCGTAGCACTGGGGCGCGTCCGGCTGCCCGGCGGGGTTGTAGCGGGTATAGCGGCGC
Organism: uncultured Oscillospiraceae bacterium; assembly: GCA_958438185.1. Lineage (GTDB taxonomy): Bacteria > Bacillota > Clostridia > Oscillospirales > Oscillospiraceae > SVMC01. The sequence goes on along the minus strand of CAUBQU010000062.1, from coordinate 361 downwards.
AGCTGCGTCTTGACCCGGGCCACCAGCTCCAGCGGGTTAAAGGGCTTGGTCATATAGTCGTCGGCCCCCAGGGTCAGGCCGGTGATCTTATCCAGGTCCTCGCCCTTGGCTGTCAGCATAATGATGGGGAACATATGCGTCTGGCGGATCTGCTGGCAGAGGGCAAAGCCGCTCAGATCCGGCAGCATCACGTCGAGGATCGCCAGCTGCAGCTGCGTTTTGGCGACGCAGCCCAATGCGCTGCGGGCGTCGTAACAGGTATAGACCTCGTAGCCGTCGTTTTGCAGGTACAATGTGACCAGGTCCGCGATCTTCTGCTCGTCATCGACGACGAGGATTTTATCCGGCATAGTCTCTCTCC
>CAUBQU010000061.1 GCA_958438185.1 uncultured Oscillospiraceae bacterium | reverse complement strand
GGATAACCCGAACCTCATCCGCAACTTCGGCTATCACCAAGACCGCTGACAGGAGGCACCATGGAGTACAAGATTTTAGACCGCAGCCAGCAGGACCCGGCCAATTGCTGGGCGCTGGAGGACCTCTACGCCACCCCCGCCGACTGGGAGCGGGACCTGGCCGAATTGAAAGACCTGACGGGCAAGCTCGCCGGATTCTCCGGCGTCTTCACGACCTCGGCGGACCAGCTGCTGGCGCTGCTGCAGCTGGACGACACCCTCTCGGTCCTGCTGGACAAGCTGGCCAATTACGCCCAGCGCCGCAGCGATGAGGATACCCGCATCGGCGCGAACCAAGAGCTGGTCAGCCGCATCACCGCCGCCTGGGTCGACCTCTCCGCCGCCGCGGCGTTTATCACACCGGAGCTGCTGGAGCTGCCGGACGAGACGCTGGAGGACTATTACCGCCAGTGCCCGGCTCTGGAGGTCTACCGGTGGCATATCTATAACATCCGCCGCCAGAAGGCGCACACACTCTCCAAGGCAGAGGAGCGGCTGCTGGCCGCCGCCGGGGAGATGGCAAACGCGCCGGATACGATCTATTCCATGCTGGCAGACGCGGACCTGACCTTCCCCGACGTCCGCGACGATGCGGGCGCGGCGCACCCCCTGACCCAGGGGACCTATGTCAGCTATCTGGAAAGCACGGACCGCACGCTGCGCAAAAACGCGTTTACCGCCATGTACCAGGTCTATGGTGGGGTGCAGAATACCTGCGCTGCCGTCCTGGCGGCCCAGGTCAAGCAGCTGCAGTTTTTTGCCGCCAGCCGCCGCTATGCATCGCCGCTGGAGGCCGCGCTGGACGGCACCCATGTGCCGGTCAGCGTCTATGAGAACCTGATCCAGACGGTCCACGAGAATCTGGACAAGCTGCACCGCTATGTCCGCCTGCGGAAGGAAAAGCTGGGGGTCGACGAGCTGCACATGTACGATCTCTACGCCCCCCTGGCCCAGGGCCCGGCGCAGCGCATTGAGTTTAATCAGGCAAAGCAGACCGTCGCCCAGGCTCTGGCCCCGCTGGGCGAGGCCTACGGCAAAATTCTGCAGGAGGGCTTCCAGAACCGGTGGATTGATGTCTATGAGAACCCCGGCAAGCGCTCCGGCGCCTACTCCGCCGGGGCCCGGGTGCACCCCTATGTCCTGCTGAATTACACCGGCACGCTGGACAGCCAGTTTACCCTGGCCCACGAGATGGGCCACGCCATCCACTCCTACCTCTCCAACCGGACGCAGCCTGTCGTCTATGCCGACTATGTGATCTTCGTCGCAGAAGTCGCCTCGACGTGCAACGAGGCGCTGCTGATGGAGCATCTGCTCTCCCGCACGACGGATAAGCAGCAGCGGGCGTATCTTCTCAATCATTTCCTGGAGCAGTTCAAGGGCACACTCTACCGGCAGACGATGTTTGCCGAGTTTGAGCTGCTGCTGGGGAAGCTGAACCAAGCGGGCCAGGCGCTGACGGCGGAGCGGCTCTGCCAGGAGTATCTGGCCCTGAACCGGCAGTATTTCGGCGACGGCATCGTCATCGACCCGGCCATCGCCCTGGAGTGGGCCCGCATTCCGCATTTTTACTATAACTATTACGTCTTCCAGTACGCCACCGGCTATGCCGCGGCCATTGCGCTCTCGCGGCGCATCCTGCGGGAGGGCAAGCCCGCGGTGGACGATTATCTGCGCTTTTTGTCCGGCGGCTGCAGTCAGGACCCCATCGACCTTCTGAAGATCGCCGGGGTCGACATGAGCAGCCCCGCGCCGGTGCAGCAGGCGCTGGACCTCTTCGGCCAGCTGCTCGATGAAATGGAGGCGCTTTGACCATGGCCATCGACGAAGCATTCCACATTCCCACCCTGCACACCTTCGCCATGAACAACGGCTTCACCGGCTCCTACGGCCGCCTGCGCTTTAAGATCACGCCCCATGTGGAAATGCGCACGCCAAAGGAAGTGGATTTCGAAGCCAGCAGCATCCGCGCCGAGTACTGGCACGGCCCGCTGTGCTATGAAAAAAGCGAGATTCAGGACGAGAAGACCTTCCCCATGTCCGAAGAAGGCCGCGAAGACCTTCGCGCGTGGCTTTGGGAGAACAGATAATCAAACGAGACCCGCTTCGCTGGGCTCTCGTTTGAGGGGATTGCACCCTGCTGCGCGCATAATTTTCACGCCGTTGGCGTGAAAATTCCACACTTGCAGGGCGAGAAGTATTTTCCCCGACGTACACGCCGCCGGAGAAAATGATTTTGACTTTATTTGCGCCGTGCGCGGCGCAAACTCTGCGAGGCTTTTGGGGGCGGACTGAGGCGCGCCGTAAGTTGTAACTTACGGCGCGCCTGATGTGTTTTTAGCGATATAACTGGGCTAATTCCGGAACATAGTACCGGCTGTGTTCTGTGTAGAGGGCGTGGAGCTGCTGGAGGGGGATGCCGTTGACGGTGATCTGCACCAGGCAGCTCGTCACCGACTCCCGCAGGGACAGGACGATGGCCTGGACGCACTGGCGCATCTGCGCCGGGTCCTGGCAGTCGCCCAGGGGGTCGGCGGAGAAGTCGATGTAGCAGACGCCGTTCTCCCGGGAAAATGCCCGGATGATCAGCCCCGCTGGCAGCGGATTATAATACCCGTTGCCCCCGGGATAGGCCAGCAGCGCATCCAGGACGAGGCGGCATTTGTCCTCATTGGCGCGGCTCTCCAGCTGGATCGGGCAGGCAAAGAGCCCGCTCTGCCCCTCTATGGGCAGGCACAGCGTCGCGTCAAAGGTGCTCAGCGACGGATGCGCCGCGGCAATGATCGACGGCTCCCGGACCAGGTCCTGCTGCAGGTCCAGGTACAGGTACCGCTCCACCGGCGCGCCGGAGACGAGGATGCGCACGGCGTCCACATTGTCGATCCCCGTCAGGGTATTGACGATGGAAAAGACCCGCAGCCGCTCTTCCAGCGCCGACTGGGGCATATCATCGAGGAATTGCTGGGAGAGGTCGACGGTGCAGACGCCGTTCTCGATCGTCGTATCCAGGACCCGGAGGTCTGCGGGCAGCGTCCGCCGCCCCTCCCCTGCCGGGTTTTCGATCAGCTGCTCGATGAGGTACGACGGCAGCGCGCCGGTCAGGTCCGTGGGGACGGTCAAGGTCTGCTCGCATAAATAGCGGCCATCGTCCGACGCGAAATACAGCGCCATGGGCAGCTCAAAGGTGCTGGCGCCGTCGTCAGAAAGGACGATGCTGTCATCCGTCAAAAACAGGGAGCTCTGCCCGTCCAGCAGCGCGTTCTGGGCGGACAGGCGGACGGACTGGATCCCGGGCAGCTCCAGCAGCGTCTTTGCCAGGCAGCAGGCCGCCTCGGAAAGCGCGCTGCCGGTGAGCGTGGCAAAGGCGGCGTTCGCCGTCACATTGGCGCACTGGGCCTGGACGGTGACGTCCAAAAATGCCGTCCCCTCCGGCAGTGGCTGCCGGAGCTCCTCTGAGACGGGGCCCTGGAGATAGCGATTCAGGAGCGCCAGATAGTCCATCTCCTGCGCCCCCCAGTCGTAGACCTCCGCCGCCAGGTAACCGTCTGCCTGCCCATAGGCGGGCGTGACGCGGGGATAGTAAAAATTCACCGGCTGTACCGCGTCCCCCGCCGTTTCCTGGGCTGCGCAGCCTGCCAGCAGCGCCAGCAGAAGTGCAGCGCTCCAAAGCAATCGTCTCATTCCGGCTCCTCCTCCACGGCAAACAGCGGGAACGTCAGCTGGAAGCGTGTCCCCACTGGGTCCCGGTGGGCGACTTCGATCGTGCCGAAGTGCCGCTCGGCCATATCATGTACGATGGAAAGGCCCAGCCCTGTCCCGCCGGCCTGGCGGGAACGGGCCTTGTCCACCCGGTAAAAGCGTTCAAAAATATGGGCCATGGCGTCGTCCGGGATGCCGATGCCGGTGTCCGCCACGGTCAGGACGACGGTCTCGTCCCGGCGCTCCACCTGCAGCAGCAGCGCGCCGCCGGGGCGGTTGTATTTGATGCCGTTCTCCGCCAGGTTAAAGACGATCTGGTAGAGATCATCCTCCGTGGCGAGGATCGTCGCGCCGTCTGCCAAGTCGCAGCTTACTTCGATGCGCTGCTGCTCCAGCTGGGGCCGCAGCATTTTCAGGACCTGCCGGACCGTCCCGCTCACATCGACGACCTCCCGGGGCTGCATCACCTGGGCGTCCAGCTTCGTCAGCTCCAGCAAGCGGGCGGAAAGGCGGGTCAGGCGGTCTGCCTCGGTGCTGATATCCGCGACAAATTCCCGGACCGTCTCGCCATCCATCTCGTTTTGCAAAATCGAATCCGCCAGCAGCTTGATGGACGCCAGCGGCGTTTTGAGCTCGTGGGACGCATCGGAGACAAAGCGGCGGCGCAGCTGCTCCGATTCATGCAGCCGGTCCGTCAGCTCGTTAAATTCCTGGGCCAGCTGGGTGACCTCATCGTGCCCGGTCATCTCCAGCTGATGGGTGTAATCCCCAGCCCGCACGGTCCGGATGGAATCCAGCACGCGGTTCATCCGGCGGGAGAAGGCGGAGGAGAACAGCAGGGAGATCAGGACGACCGCCAGCTCCAGCAGCACCGTGATCTTCAGGAGATTTCCCTCCAGGGATGCGATGAGCGCGCCCTGGTCCGTATCATAGGCCATGAGATAGACCGCGCCCAGGGGCGCGTCGTAATAGAGCACCGGCGCTGCCGCGTGGCTCTCGACGGCTTCGCCGGTATACTGGCAGTAGAAGACGTCGTTGCCCTCCAGCGCCTGCACGACCTCGGGCAGGAGGAAATACACCTGCTTGCTCTGCCCCTCGGACCGGGAATCGTAGACCATCCGCCCGCTGGCGTCCGTGACGACGACGCGGGTGGAGCGCAAGTCCGCCAGGACCTCCATCGTCTGGGCGACCCGCTCCTGGGTCAGCTCATCCAGCCCCGCCAGGGACGAGGCCACGAGCTGCGCCTTATCCTGCATCGACGCCGCGTTGGACCGGAACACCAGGTTCCGGGTCGAAACGGCGGCAATGAGGTTCAACAGCCACAGCGCCACCGCCGTAATGAGTACATAAAGCGCCGCATGCTTGGCCTGGGACGTGCTGGGCAGCAGCCGCCGGAGGCCGCGGCGATTTCCCTTCTCATGCTTTGAAATAGTAGCCCACTCCCCACTTGGTCAGAATATGCTGCGGCGCGGCAGGATTCTCCTCCAGCTTCTCCCGGATGCGGCGGATGTGCACGTCCACCGTCCGGATATCGCTGCGGTACTCGTAGCCCCAGATGGCGTCGAGCAGCGCCTCCCGGGAGTAGACCCGCTCCGGGTTGCGCAGCAGCAGCTCCACCAGGTCAAACTCCTTGAGGGTCAGATCGACCTGGGTATTGCCCCGGAAGGCCGTCCGGCTCTGGGTGTTCAGGCGGATGGGGCCGCCGGTCAGCCAGGCGGCCTGCTCCGGTCCCCGCTTGGCGCGCCGCAGCAGCGCCCGGACCCGGGCCTTGAGCTCCAGGATGTTAAAGGGCTTTGTCATATAGTCGTCCGCCCCGTGGTCAAAGCCGATAAGCTTATCGATATCCTCTGCCTTCGCCGTGAGCATCAGGATCGGGACATCGGAAAATGTCCGGATCTTGGCGCAGGCCATCAGGCCGTCCATCTCCGGCATCATCAGGTCCAGGATGATAAGGTCTACAGACGGGTCCGCCGCCAGCTCCACCGCTTCGCGGCCATTGCTGCCGGTCACGACGTCGTAGCCGTCGTTGCAGAGGTTGAATTTGATTCCCTTGACCAAAACCGCCTCGTCATCCACCACTAAAATCTTCATGGTTCCTCACTCCACTGTTATGCTGTCTTTGATCTTTGCGTAGATCCCCGCGCCGATGCCGCGGACGTCCTGGATCTCCTCCGTCGTCTGGAAGGGGCCGTTGGCCGTGCGGTAGTCGATGATCCGCTGGGCGAGGGCCGGTCCGATCCCGGGCAGGGATTCCAGGGCCGCCGCGTCGGCGGTGTTGAGGTTGACGCGGGATGCCGCGCCCTCCGGCGCGGTTTCGGTCTCCTCCAGTGCGGCCGGTGCTTCTGGCGTTTCCGGCGTCTCTGGTTCTTCTGGTGTTTCCGGTGCTTCCGGCGTCTCGGCTGCCACAGACGATGCATCGGCTGGCCGCTGATACAGGACCGTCCCGCCGGTCGTGCGGCCGAAGTACAGGCCCAGGCCAAAGAGCAAAAAGCCCGCGCAGCACAGAAGCAGGCCCCAGCGCAGCAGCTTTGCTTTCATAGAAATCCCCCCGCCTTTTCGTTGACACAAGCCCGTTCCTTGCTTATAATAGAGAAAAGTCGCGCTGCGCCCGGTCAAATTTTGGTTCTTCTTTTTTAGTATATCACATTCTGCAGGCGCGCAGCAATCACCTTGCCGCATATTTTGCAATTTACTGGAGTTTTTTATGGTTAAGACACGTATTTTGTCGCTTTTTCTGGCGCTGAGCCTTCTTTTTTCCGTTCTCGCCCTCCCCTGCGCCGCTGTCAATGACACCGGCAGCGATTCGGGCACCACACAGGCGGACTCGTCGCAGGATGAGCCCGCCACAGATGAGGAGGCCCCGGCAGACGAGAAGACGCCCGCAGATCCAGAAAACGGCGACAGTACCCCCGCTGACGAAAGTGACCCAGCCTTCTCCGTCGACGCCACAGCGGCGATGCTCGTCGAGATGAATTCCGGGACCGTCGTCTACGAAAAAAATGCCGACGACAAGGTCTACCCCGCCAGCCTGACGAAGATCATGACCTGTATGCTGGCGCTGGAGCTCTGCAAGGACCTGGCCGAGGAGGTCACCGTCACCGAGAGCGCGCTGGATGGGCTGGACCCGGACGGGTCTACCGCCTCCCTGCAGGTCGGCGAGGTGCTGACGATGGAGGATCTGCTCTATTGCATCATGCTCCCCTCCGCCAATGACGCCTGCTGCGTCGTCGCCGAGCATCTGGGCGGCACAATCGACGCCTTTGTGGAAAAAATGAACGAGAAGGCCCAGGCCCTGGGCTGCACCGGCACCCACTTTGCCAACCCCGACGGCCTGCATGATGACGACCACTACACCACCGCCCGGGACCTGCGCCTTATAACAGAGGCTGCCTTGCAGAACGAGACGTTCCGAACCATCGTCTCCACCGCGGTCTACGAGGTCCCGGCGACGAATCTCAGCGATAAGCGCATCGTCCACACGACGAACTATCTCATGAGCACGGCCATCAACCCGGATTATTACTACGAAAAGGCCAAGGGCGTCAAAACCGGGTACACCAGCAAGGCGGGCCGCTGCCTGATCTCGACGGTCAAGCAGGGCGATGTCTACTATCTCAGCATCGTCACCGGCTGCAAAACGATTGTGAACGACGACGGCAGCGTCGTCTATGACAGCTTCGTGCAGACGAAAAAGCTGCTGGAATACGGCCTGACGAGCTTCAGCTTTGCCACAGTAATCTCTCAACT
>CAUBQU010000060.1 GCA_958438185.1 uncultured Oscillospiraceae bacterium | reverse complement strand
CCCCCACATTTTCAAGCATAAGACGGCATACGATTGGTGTGGCGCTGTCTGGGGGGATCGGATTTGTGTATAAGAGACAGGCCATGTTTATACAAAAATCGCCGGTATCGCCGCAACGAACTGCTTTGGCGTGAAGGGCATGGCCTTCCGCTCCATGACCGACGGGCTTGTGCACCTGCTGCGCAAGGAGGCCATGAGCAAAGGCGTCTATGTGACCTTCGAGAGCGACGATTCGATTTCCATTGATCTGCACATTGTCGTGGAGCACGGCGTGAATATCGCTGCGCTGTCCAGTTCCATTATTTCCGAAGTACGCTATGTCGTCGCCTCCTGCACTGGAACGCAGGTGAAGGCGGTCAATGTATTTGTGGATTCTATCATTATTGATTGAGGGCGCGGCCCCGATCCCCATGGAGGTGTATGTGACAAATGAGCCTTACCATTGACGGCGGCATTTTTCGCAGAATGATTCTCAGTGCGGCGGCATCGCTTCAGATGCAGAAGCAGCACATCAACGAGCTGAACGTATTCCCGGTGCCGGATGGCGACACGGGGACGAATATGTGCATGACCCTGGGCGCCGCGGTGCGGCTGCTGCAGCAGCCGAAGCAGATGGACGTTGGCCAGGTGGCGGGCGGCGCGGCCTCCGCGCTGCTGCGGGATGCCAGAGGCAACTCCGGTGTCATCCTCTCGCTGCTGTTCCGGGGCATGAGCAAGTCCCTGAAGGGGGCTGAGACCTGCACCGGCGCGGAGTTTGCGGCGGCGCTGGCCGAGGGCGTCGAGGCGGCGTACAAAGCCGTCATGAAGCCCGCCGAGGGCACGATCCTGACGGTTTCCCGCCTGGCGGCGGCTGCCGCCGGGGAAAAGGCGGAGGCGTGCGATGAGCCGGAAGCAGTCCTGGAAGCGGCAGTCGAAGCGGCCAAAGCGGCCCTGGCGGAGACGGTCAACCAGAACCCGGTGCTGAAAAAGGCAGGCGTCGTGGACGCAGGCGGCAAGGGCTGGCTGCTGATCCTGGAAGGAATGCTGGCTGCGCTGCGGGGGCAGGATATTGAGATGCCCACGGAAGAGCAAGCGGGCGATGTCAAGGACGCGGCCGATTTTTCTGACTTTGCCACGGAGGATATCACCTTTACTTACTGCACCGAGTTTATCGTCTCCCGTCAGTCGGAGAAGGACCCGGAGATGCTCCGCAGCTTCCTCAGCGGCTTGGGCGACAGCCTGGTCTTGGTGGACGATGAGGAGATCATTAAGGTGCATGTGCACACAAACCAGCCGGGCATCGCGCTGCAGGAGGCGCTGGAATACGGCTATCTTGTCAAGGTCAAGATCGAGAATATGCGCCTGCAGCATACGGAAAAGCTCCTGGAAAAGCAGGAGATGGCCCAGCAGCAGGCAGAGCCGGTCGCTGCGCCGGAGAAGCCCTTTGGGATCGTCAGCGTCTGCGCAGGCGACGGGCTGGCCGCGGTCTTCCGCGACTTGGGCTGCGATCAGATCGTCTCCGGTGGGCAGACGATGAATCCCTCGACGCAGAATATCCTGAGCGCCATCAACCGGACCCCGGCGGAGACGGTATTCGTCTTCCCCAATAATAAAAATATCATTATGGCTGCCGAGCAGACCATTCCGCTGACGGAGAAGACAGTCATCGTCATCCCGTCGAAGACCGTCCCCCAAGGTGTGACGGCGCTGCTGTCGTTCGACCCGGACGGCACGGCGGAGGCCAATACCGAGGCCATGACCGAAGCACTGGGCACTGTCGAGACGATGCAGATCACCTACGCGGCCCGGGATTCCGACTTTGACGGCTATGAGATCCACCAGGGCGACTATCTGGCCCTGTGCGGCGGCGCGCTCTTCGGCACGGCGCAGGAGCTCACGGCGCTGCTGCAGCGCCTGGCGGGCCATGTGGCAGAAGACGGGCGGGAGTTTGTCACCCTCTACACCGGCGCAGATACGACGCCGGAGGTGGGGCAGCAGGCGCTGGAGATCTTCCAAGCTGCTTGCCCGGACGCCGAGGTCACCCTGGTCGAGGGCGGCCAGCCGGTCTATTATTTCCTGATCTCTGCAGAATAAAAACGGCCCTTGCGGCGAAAAGAAACGAAAAACGCGCTGCACTTCTTAGAAACTAGAAGTGCAACGCGTTTTTTGCGCCTTAGCAGCCAGACCGGAACAGGCTGGCTGCGCCGTAGATCCCGGCGGCGTTGCCCAGAGTGGCCAGGGCGAATTCAGTCCCCTGGCAGGCGTGGAACATGAACCGGTGGAAGTGGGGCGCAATGCCGTCCAGCAGCTGCTGCCCCGCTGCGGAGACGCCCCCGCCCAGCACGACCCGCTGCGGGTCGATCACGCAGCAGACGTCGGCGAGAAACTCGCCCATATAGGCAAAGGTGCGGTCCAGCACCTGCGACGCTATGGCGTCGCCCTGGGCGGCGCAGGCGAAGATATCCTTGCAGGTCAGGGGTCCGGGGCGGCGCAGTAGGGAGGGGGCGTCTGTCGCTGCCAGGGCCTGCTGCGCGGCGCGGCAGATGCCCGGGGCGCTGGCGTACTGCTCCACGCACCCCCGCTTGCCGCAGGTGCAGGCGACGGGCTCGTCGCGGTTGACAACGATGTGCCCGATCTCACCGCCGACACCGTGGGCGCCGTTTAGAATTTTGCCGTCCAGAATGATACCGCCGCCGACGCCGGTTCCGAAGGTGACCATGACCATGCTGCGGCAGCCCTGGCCGCCGCCGTCATAATACTCGCCCAGGGCGGCGACATTGGCATCATTCCCGGCACGGACGGGAAGGGCCGTCAGCGCCTCCAGCGCCTGGCAGATGTTAAAGACGCCCCAGTTGAGGTTGACGCAGCGGTTGACGCCCCCCTCGGCATCCACCGGACCAGGGACGCCGATGCCGATCCCGGCGATCTGGCCCGGGGTGATGCCGTGCCGCGCCTGGCAGGCGGCCAGGGCGGCGGCGATATCCGGGAGGATCTGGCTGCCGGTCGCATCCACCCGGGTGGGCGCGGCCCATTTTTCGATGAGCCCGTCTCCAAACAGGCCGTATTTGATCGCGGTGCCGCCGACATCGACACCGAAGGTATATTGCATGGCGGTTGCTCCTTTTGTTTCGCCGCGGGCGGCGGATTTTGCCCTTATTATACGTCTGTTTCCGGAAAAAGACAAGGCGTCGTCTGCCAGGCGGGGCGCGGAAAAATTTTCCTGGAAATTCCGTGGAAAATCCATTGAGTTTCCCGCCCGTTTGCGGTATGCTATAGAAAATGAACTGCAACGGGAGGTTGACCGTATGATAAATCTTGATCTTTCCAATGTATGGGGCGAGCTCTCTCTGCCGGACTTGCTGGCGGCGGAGCAGGAGGTCTCCAGCGCCCACCAGACCCTGGCCAGCGGCAAGGGTGAGGGCGGCGATTTCACCGGCTGGCTCGATCTGCCCACGGTGGACGAGACGGAGGAGGTGCAGCGCATCCGGGCGGCGGCCCAGCGGATCCGGGAGTCTTCGGATGTCTTAGTCGTCGTCGGCATCGGCGGGTCTTACTTAGGGCCCCGGGCCGGGATCGAGCTGCTGTGCGGCCAGCACCACAATCTGCAGGGGCAGACCCAGGTCCTCTTTGCGGGCAACACCCTCTCCACCCGGGCCTGGCAGGAGCTGTGCCAGCTGCTGGAGGGCAAGGATTTTTCCATCAATGTCATCTCAAAATCCGGCACGACGACGGAGCCCGCCATCGCGACCCGGGCGCTGAAATGGATGCTGGAGCGCAAATACGGTACGGAAAAAGCCCGGACCCGTGTCTACGTCACGACGGACCCGCGCAAGGGCGCGCTGCACCAGATGGCGGAGGAAGAGGGCTGGGAGCGCTTTGTCATCCCGCCGAATGTCGGCGGCCGCTACAGCGTGCTGACGGCGGTTGGCCTGCTGCCGATGGCCGTGGCAGGCATTGACCCGATGGAGCTGCTGCGGGGCGCGGCATCGGCGAAGATCGACCTGGATATCCGCTCGTTTGAAAACCCCGCTTGGCAGTATGCCGCGCTGCGGAACCTGCTCTACCGCCGGGGCAAGCAGATCGAGCTGCTGTGCTGCTATGAGCCGTCGTTCCAGTATATGGCCCGTTGGTGGCAGCAGCTGTTTGGCGAATCCGAGGGCAAGGACGGCAAGGGCATCTTCCCGGCGACGGCGGAGTTCACGGCGGACCTGCACTCCCTGGGTCAGATGATCCAGCAGGGGCAGCGGAACCTCTTCGAGACGGTCCTGCGCTTTGCGCCGCCGGTGCATCAGACAGCCATCGAGGTCGATTGGAAGAACCTAGACGGGCTGAATTACCTCGAGGGTAAGACGCTGGACTATGTCGAAGAGCAGGCCTTCCAGGGCACCATGGCCGCCCATGTGGACGGCGGCGTGCCGGTGCTGCAGCTGCAGATGGGCGAGGTCAGCGCGTTCACGCTGGGCGAGCTGTTCTTCTTCTTTGAGCTCTCCTGCGGCATCTCCGCGTACATGCTGGGGGTCAACCCCTTTAACCAGCCGGGGGTGGAGTTTTATAAACGCAATATGTTCCGTCTGCTGGGTAAGCCCGGCGTACAATAAGGGCTGATTTTTTAGATTGTAAATATTCCGTGAAAGCAGTTGCAAACCAGACCGTTTGCTGGTAAAATAAATACATCAACAACAGCCGTATTCCCGGCACAAGAAAGGGTATTTCCATGGTCAAAGCTATCGTGGGGCCGAAGGGCTCCGGAAAAACGAAAAGACTGGTACAGTGCATCAACGATGCGGTGAAGGAAGAGACCGGCGCACTTGTGTGCATTGAAAAGGGCGGAAAGCTGAAATTCGATATCAACTATCAGGTCCGGCTGATCGACGCCCGGGATTATACCGAGGGCGGGTATGCCTTCCTGCGTGGCATGATCTGCGGGCTGCACGCCGGCAATTTTGACATCGCGCATATTTTTATCGACAACCTGCTGAAGATCGTCGGCGACGACGTCGATCTGGACGAGACTGCGGCATTTTTGCAGTGGTGTGAGGACTTCGGCGCAAAGCACGGCATCAGCTTCACCGTCTCCTTTACGACGGATACTGCGCAGCTGCCGGCGCAGATGCAGAAATTCTGCTGAGCGCGCCGCACGTTTTATATCGTCTTAGCCAGGGCGCCCGCTGCGGCGCCCTGTGCGCATCTTACCGCGCCGCGCGGATCGGGAGAGGAGGGCGTCATATGCAGCAAAACTGTGCTGACTGCTGGTATAATGATTACGATGAGGAACTGGACATGGAGGTCTGCCGGATGGACCTGGACGAGGATGAGGTCTATCGCATCTATACAGACCGCAACGGCGACTGCCCCTATTTCCGCAAGGGAGACGATTATACGCTGGCCCGGCGGCAATAAGGGCGCACCCGCAGCTTTGGGGCGTTGTATTTTTGGCCGGGCTGTGGTATAGTGGGACTACTATTTGTAAAGTGAGGAAATATCATGGAATTATTTGCCCTGTATCTGCAATTCTTGAGCGAAATCTGCGAGGGGACGCGGCCTGCCCCGGCGGGGATCACCGTCCCGGCATCCGGCGCGGAGGAGAAGGTACAGGCGGTGCAGCAGGCGGCGCTGGAGATGGGCATTGACGCCTTTGTCAGAGCCTGCGCTGAGGCTGAGGGCCGCGAGGTCCCGCAGGAATGGTATGATAATTTTGATCTGGCGCAGGTAATGCAGGCCATGGCCCAGTTTGGTAAGGATCAGGCGGCGGCACCGGAAGCCCCGGCTGCCGAGGCCGCCCCGGCAGAAGCGGCGGACCAGACCCCGAAGATCGAGGAGCCTGACGGCCCGCGCAACGCCTGCGAGGTCCTGCTTGACTGCTGCCTGCTGGAGGATGACCTGTTCTCCTATCTGGTGGAGCTGCTCAAGACAAAAGATGAGATGGGCTTTTTCCGCCTGTCACAGGTGACGGCGCGGAAGCAGATCTCCCTGGAGGATTTCCTCGTCTGGTTGGGCAATAAGGAGCTGGATGCGCCGGAGGAGGAGCAGGCCTGTGTTGCGATCTTGGACGCCTGCCTGCAGCGGGTGGCCGACGAGGGCGACAAGGAGCTGCTGGCGGCGCTGCTTTCGGGCGACCAGAAGACGTTTGAGCTCTTCCGCTGCCAGGCGCCGGAACTGGTGCACCTGCCGGAGGCGACGTATGACTGGTACAGCCGCAATTATTTGGATCAATACTACCCCGTGCGCTTTATGATGCGCCTGCATGGCGTCACATTCCCAACATGGAGAGGATAAGCGCCCAGGAAAGAGCCACCCGGGCAGGGGCTCTGTTCGACCGGGGGTATAACTGCGCCCAGGCTGTCGCCTGCGCCTTTGCGGACCTGACGGGGCTGCCGGAGGAGAAGATCGCGAAGATGGCCTCGTCCTTTGGCGGCGGCATTGGCCGTCTGCGGGAGACGTGTGGGGCTGTGAGCGGGATGGCGCTGCTCCTCGGTATGCTGGAGGGCTATAGCGACCCGGGCGACAGCGCGGCAAAATCCGCCCACTATGCCCGGGTGCAGCGGGCAGCCCGGGCCTTTGCGGCGGAAAACGGTAGCCTGGTCTGCCGGGAGCTGCTGGGGCAGGCCGGGGGCGACGACGCGCCGGTCTCGCCGCCGCGGGATAAGAATTTTTATGAGACACGGCCCTGCCGCGCGCTGGTCTGCAGTGCGGCGCGGCTTTTGGCACAGACCTTGGAGGAGGAGACGGCATGAAGCGGCAGATGGGAAGACGCTGGCTTATATGGCTTTTGACGCTGGCCCTGGCGGCGCTCTTGTGCGCCTGCGGGCAGACAGCCGGGTCGGACGCGGCCCCCGGCAGCCCCGCCGCCGCGCCGGAGGAGACACCGCCGATGTCGGCGGAGCAGAAGAAGGTCGTCGCCGAGATCGAATCGGATGCGGCGTCCATGGGCCAGGCCCCCGGGCCGGAGGACTACTCCTGGCAGACCCTGGAGCAGCAGCCCCAGGCGGATGGCCTGCTCGTCACGGCGTCGATCTATACGCTGCTGCTGCCGGAGGACTGGCAGGGCCATTGCGTGGCCGAGGAGACAGGCCAGTGGCTCTCTCTTTACAGCAAGGAAAATCAGGACGCCGGATACGGCGGCCTGCTGTGCAGCATCGGCTGGACGGACGACCCGGAGAGCTATGCCGGGATCCCCGGGTGCCAGCTGCTGGGCCGGGTGACGATCGACGGTGTCACCTACGATGTCGTAGCCGATGTGATCGACGATCCCCAGGCCCCGGCCTCTGGCCAGCTGCGGGAGCAGTACCTTGCTATGCAGCAGGAACTGCCATCGGTCTTCCAGTCGTTGCAGTTTGGCGACGGCGCAGTCTATACGCCTGCGGCTTGATTTAATTTTATAATAAGCACCGCGAAACAGCCTGCGGGCCCGGATGCTTTCCTTGGAAACAGCCGCGCCCGCACTTTTTCTGTGATAGGTGTGATAGGATGAATCGATAAAAAGGAGAAAACGATGCACATCCAACTAT
>CAUBQU010000059.1 GCA_958438185.1 uncultured Oscillospiraceae bacterium | reverse complement strand
ATATTTCCGTGATCCCCCTGGGCGTCACCCTGGGCGACGACTTCCATCACGACGGCGTCGACGTCACCGCCCAGGAGATCTTCTCCTTTGTGGACAAGACGGGCATCCTCCCGAAGACCTCGGCCATTTCCATGGGCGAGTATACGGATTTCTTCAAGCCCTATCTCGACGCGGGCTATGCGATCATTCACATCAATATCTCCAGCGATTTTTCCATCTGCTACCAGAACGCCTGCCTGGCTGCCCGGGAGCTGGGTAATGTCTACCCTGTCGACAGCCGCAATCTCTCCACCGGCTCTGGCCACCTGGCCCTCTGCGCGGCGGAGATGGCCCAGCAGGGTATGGACGCGGAAGCCATCGCGGCGGAGCTTGCCAAGCTGCAGAGCCGGGTGGACGCCAGCTTCGTCCTGCAGACCCTGGAATACCTGAAAAAGGGCGGCCGATGCTCCAGCGTCGTCGCCCTGGGGGCCAATCTGCTCTCCCTGCGGCCGGAGATCGAGGTCACGGGCGGCAAGATGCAGGTCGGGAAAAAATACCGGGGCAAGATGGAAAAATCCATCCTGGATTATGTCCGCGGCCGTCTGCAGGGGCGGGAGGATATCGAGACGAAGCGGATCTTTATCACCCACTCCTATGTCCCCCAGGAGATCGTCGACAAGGTCGTCGCCCTGATCCGGGAGCTGCAGCCCTTTACAGAAATTTTGGAGACGAAGGCCGGCTGCACCATCTCCAGTCATTGCGGGCCCAATTGCCTGGGCGTTCTCTTCCTGCGCAAGGAAGGCTGAGCACCAGCGCTTTTGATTCCGAACACACAGGCGCGGTACGGCTGCGGGGGCAGCCTGCCGCGCCGCACCTTAATGAAAGGAACCGCTATGCTTGCACTGCGCAATATCACGAAGGACTACCTGACCGGCGAGAACACCGTCCACGCCCTCAAGGGGCTGGACCTGGAATTTCGCGGGAGCGAATTCGTCTCGATCCTGGGCCCGTCGGGCTGCGGCAAGACGACGCTTCTGAACATCATCGGCGGGCTGGACCAATACACCAGCGGCGACCTGCTCATCGGCGGCCGCTCCACCAAGGATTTTCGCGACCGCGACTGGGACGCCTACCGGAACCACGCCGTGGGCTTCGTCTTCCAGAGCTATAACCTCATCAGCCACCAGAGCGTGCTGCAAAATGTCGAGCTGGCGCTGACCCTCTCGGGCGTCGGCAAGGCAGAGCGCCGCCGCCGGGCGAAGGAAGCGCTGGAGCGGGTCGGCCTGGGCAGTGAGCTGCGGAAAAAGCCCAGCGAGCTCTCCGGCGGCCAGATGCAGCGCGTCGCCATCGCCCGGGCCATCGTCAACGACCCGGAAATTATTTTAGCCGACGAACCCACAGGCGCGCTGGATACCGAGACGAGCGTCCAGGTCATGGAGATCCTCAAGGAGATCTCCCGCGACCGCCTCGTCATCATGGTCACCCACAACCCGGCGCTGGCCGAGCGCTACTCCACCCGCATCATCAACATGCTGGACGGGCGCGTCACCGGAGACAGCGCGCCGCTGTCACCGGAAGAATCCGCCCAGGCCGCCGCGGCGGACGATGCAGCCCGGCAGGAAGCGGCCAAGCGCAAAAAGCCGTCTATGTCCCTGGCGACGGCCTTTGGTCTCTCTTTAAAAAACCTCTTCACCAAAAAGGGCCGCACCCTATTGACAGCCTTCGCCGGGTCCATCGGCATCATCGGCATCGCGCTGATCTTCGCCGTCTCCCAGGGGACGACGTCATATATCGACGCGGTGCAGGAGGACACCCTCTCGTCCTATCCCCTGACCCTGGAAGCCCAGCATATGGATATGACCTCCCTGCTGGAGCTCTTTATGGGCCAGGCCAAGAGCGATACGGACCACGGCGACGACGCCGTCTATCAAAAGACGATGTTTTACGATCTCATCAACGCCCTGAACTCCGACCGGGCGTCGGAAAACGATCTGGCCGCGTTCAAGACCTACCTGGAAGCCGAGCGTGCCAAGGACGGCAGCCCGCTGCAGGAGGCCGTCAGCGGCGTCCAATACACCTACAACAGCGACTTTCTCGTCTACACCCAAAACGTGGACGGGACGATCCTCCAATCCGATACCCAGCAGCTTTTGCAGGAGCTGCTGGTGGAGTACTTCGGCATGGATATCTCCTCGATGCTAAACCTCAGCGAGGAGTACGGCTTTATGGGCTCGTCCGCCATGAGCAGCATGTCCTTCGGCGGCACCTCCGCCGTCCTGTGGCAGCAGATGCTGGCTGGCGACGACGGCGCGCTGATCAACCCGCTGCTCAAAGGGCAGTATGACCTGGTCTACGGCAGCTGGCCTACCGCGTATAACGAGATCGTCCTGGTGCTGGATGAGAACAACGAGCTGGACGATATGACGCTCTACGCCCTGGGCCTGAAGGCCAAGGAGGAGGTCGATGCCATGGCCCAGGCGGCGCTGGACAAAGAGCAGGTCGCGCCCACCAGCGAGCACTGGAGCTACCAGGAAATCTGCGACATGGACTTCCGCACCGTCTTCCCCGCCGACTGCTACAGCTACGACGCCGCCACCGGCCTGTATACCGACCTGCGCGCGACCCAAGCCGGGATGAAATACCTCTATGACAACGGCTTGCCCCTCAAGGTCTCCGGCATCATCCGCCCCAGTGAGGACGCCGTCTCCACCATGCTCACCGGCTCCATCGGCTACACCGCCGCGCTGACGGAATATCTCATCGACCACACCAGCGGCGCCCCGGCGCTGGAAGCCCAGCTGGAGGCCCCGCAGCGGGATATCTTCACGGGTCTCCCCTTCCAGGAAAACACCGGCAGCCTGTCCGACGCGGAAAAAGAGACCGCCTTCCGCGATTACATCGCCGCCCTGACGGAAGCCCAGCAGGCGGAGGTCTATTTGAAGATCCAGAGCATCCCCAGCCAAGACCTGCTGGATAACGCCGTCGCCCAGGCCCTGGGCGGCATGGACCGGGCCGCTCAGGAGGCGATGCTCTCCGAAGCGCTGACCCAGCAGATGAATGTCGATTCCGAGCAGCTGCAGCAATACATCGCCGCCATGTCGGACGACGAGATGCAGCAGCTCTTCACCCAGATCATCCAGGATCAGACGACGGCCCAATACGCCGCCCAGGTCCAGCAGCAGCTGGCCGGGCTGAGCCAGCAGCAAAAGGCCGCGGCCCTGCAGGCCGCCCTGCCGGGTTATACCGCTGCCCAGTGCGCCCAGTATTACGACCAGGTCCTGGAATTTTCCGACTCCACCTACGAAGCCAACCTGGAAAAGCTGGGCTATGTCGACCTGGCCGACCCGGCCTCCATCAGCCTCTATGCTGCTTCCTTTGACGCGAAAGAACAAATCGAGGACGCCATCGCCGCGTATAACGACGCGGTAGACGATCTGGAGAAGATCTCCTACACCGACTATGTCGGTCTGATGATGTCCTCTGTCACGACGATCATCAACGCCATCACCTATGTGCTCATCGCGTTCGTCGCCGTCTCCCTCATCGTCTCGTCCATCATGATTGGCGTCATCACCCTGATCTCCGTGCAGGAGCGGACGAAGGAGATCGGCATCCTGCGCTCCATCGGCGCATCGAAGAAAAACGTCTCCAGCATGTTCACCGCGGAGACGGTCCTCATCGGCTTTGCCGCCGGGGCGCTGGGCGTGCTCATCACGTATCTGCTCTGCATCCCCATCAATCTGATCCTGCATCACCTGACGGGGATCGCCAATCTGCGGGCGTATCTGCCCGTCCCAGCGGCGCTGGCCCTGGTGGCCATCAGCATCCTGCTGACGCTGCTCGCCGGGATGATCCCCTCCCGCAGTGCCGCGAAGAAAGACCCCGTCGTCGCCCTGCGGACCGAGTAAGCGCTTTTCCAACCGCATCCTCTCCCCCCTGCGGGAGCTGGCACGTTGCTGCGCCAGCTCCCGCTTTTTTACACCTCTCCCACCTTGCGGGACACCCGCGTCCTTTTGCGCACAATTGCCCTAGAAAGCATAAAATCCGGGGCGCTGCAGATTGCAGCGCCCCGGTGAGTCTTGCAGGTATTTGCTTCTTGCTTATTTGCGCAGATAGCGCATCAGAACGGATGCGACCTCCGCACGGGTCGCCGTCCCTGCTGGGCGGAAGTTGCCGCTGGTATCGCCGGAGATCACGCCTCTGGCGACGGCCCAGCGCACCGCGTCCGCAGCCCAAGCCGAGATCTGGTCCGCATCGTGGAAGCCGTCCAGGCTGCCCTCCGCTGCCGTGTCCTCCTTCTGGTAAGCGGCATAGCGGTAGAACAGGGAGGCCATCTGCTCTCTCGTGATCGGGTCCTTCGGGCCGAATTTGCCGTTGCCGTAACCTGCAATGATGCCGTTCTGCTCCGCCCAGGCGACGGACTTGGCAAACCAAGCGTCCGCCGGGACATCCTGGAAGCTGGCCGCGCCGGTCACTTCGGGAGAGCCCGCCAGCCGGTAGAAGATCGCCGCCATCATGGAGCGGTCCAGCGTCAGCTGCGGGGCAAAGGTCGTCTCCGTCATGCCGACCATCATCTGCTGCCCAGCAACATAGGTCACCGCGTCATAGAACCAGGCATTCTCCGGCACATCGTCAAAGGACGGCCCGCCCGTGGCCGGGATGACCTCCGTCCGCTCTGCGCCGCAGGCCGTGCAGGTGTAGCGCATCTGGCCATCGGCCCGCGCCGTCGCCGGGGTGACGACCTCGCCGTCGTTCCAGCTGTGGCCCGTGGCCGGGATCGTCTCCTGCGCCTGCAGGACCTTGCCGCAGCGGCTGCAGTGGCTGCCCGCGGTCTTGCCCGCCGTCTCGCAGCCTGCTTTGACCTCGGCGTCCTGCACCGGGTCATGCCCCAGTACCTTGGTCTCTTCCTGGTAGCGCAGGCCGCACAGGTTGCAGGTATACCGGGCCAAACCGGCGGCCTCACACGTCGCCTTCCGAAGGGTCACGACGGTGTAGTCGTGCTCGCACGGCGCCGCCTCGCCGGCCTGCAGCCGGATGTCGATATAAGAGCTTGTCCGCGGAATGGTGAAGGCGCCGCGGGCGGTCTGGTAGCCCTCTGCCGCGACTTCGTAGTAGTAATAGCCCTTTGTCAGGCAGTATTCGCCGGGCATCCCGTTGCTGGGGGCAATGGTCTCGCCCTGCTCATTTTTCAGCGTGATCGTCGCATCGCCGCTTTCCAGCAGCACCGCAGGCTGCACATCCAGCAGGACCATATAGAGCCGATCCGTCATCTTGGCAGAGATGACCTTGCTCTGCCCGCGGTCCTGCTCCGTCACCGTGATGCTCCCCTGCACAGCCTGGTAAAGCGTCGAGGTGACCGTGTAGCTGTATTCGCCGGGGTCCAGCGCCCAGACGCCCTTTTTATAGGCCGTCACGGTCTTGCCGCTCGCGTCGCGTACCGTCACGGTCGCGTTCGGTGCCAGGTCCGAAGCCGTCACATTGAAGCTGACGCTGCACACATCGCGCATCCCGCGCATGACGACCTGTACCGGGTTCTTCCCCTCTGCATAGTCGTTCGTCGCGTCATCGACGGTGAATTCGCCCGTCTCTTTAAAGTAGTTACTCGCCGTGACGGTATAAGTGTATTTGCCGTTTTTCGTCAGGAAGCTGCCGTCCGTCTGCTTGTCCAGACTCTTGCCGCTGGCCGATGTCACGCTGATGCGGGCATCTTCTACCGGCTCACCCGCCGTATCCACAACCTGGAACACCGTTTTGTAATCCGCGCCGTCCAGCGTCAGGACCAGCTTGTGGCTGGCACGCACCGGGGTAAAGGTCCCCGTCAACTTGCTGTACTTGTTCGCCGTCAGCTCATAGCGGTAGCTCTGGCCGATGGTCACAGCATAGCTGCCGTCCTGCGGCAGGATCTCGGTATCGCCCTGGTAGAGATGCACCGTCAGGGCGTTCTGCTCCGCCGTCAGCGCTGTCCCGGCGGCATTCTGCGCCGAGATCTGCAGCTGGGCCGCCTGCCCGGCGTTCTTAGAGAGGTTCGTCAGCCGCTCGATCATATTGGAGAAGCTGACAATGCCCCAGCCGTAGTAAATGTCCTGCCCGTTGATATCCGAGCGGGCTGTGGCGTGCTTTTCCTGGGCCGTCTCCTTCAGCAGCTGCTGGAAGGCGGCGTGGTTCGTCGTGATGGCAGCGGCGCTGTCCGTCCCGGCGTAGCAGGATGTCAGGTCGTTCTGCAGGCTCACGCTGATCGCAGCCAGCGCGCTGACCTCCGGCGCAGAGAAGCTGGTGCCGGAGCCGTAATAATAGCCGCCGTCGTACCAAAGGCTCGTGTAGTTCTCGCCGGGCGCGCAGACCCAGACCTTGTTCTCATAGCCCGCGCCGTTGCCCTTGGAGAGGATCTGCGTGTAATAAGAATAGGTACCGGTGCGGTCCGTGGAGCCGATGCCGATGGCGTACTGGGCCGGGTAGCTGGCTCTCGTGTCGCCATCGTTACCGGCGGCGACGATCACGATGATCCCCGCGGCAATGGCGCGCTTGACGGCATTCTCCAGCGTCGTAGTGCCGTCCTCGCCGCCCAGGCTCATATTGATGACGCTGATATTCGCGCCCTCTTTGCCGTTCGTCTTGTCAAAATCTTCCCGCTGCTGGCAGGCATAGTTGATTGCGTTGACGATGATGCTCGTCTCCGTCGTCTCGGCGATGAACACGCGCAGAGGCATGACATAGACCTGGTCCGCGATCCCGGCGATGCCCGTCTCATTGCCGCGGACCGCCGCGATCTGGCCGGTGACAAACGTGCCATGGCCCATGACGTCCCGGGTGTTCTCCCCGTCGTAAACAAAGTCGCGCCCCGCCAGGACGTGGCTATAGTCGATATCCTCATGGTCCGGATCCAGGCCGGAGTCGATGACGGCCACGACGATCTGGTCCATCGGGTTGCTGTCGCCGCCCATGTCATAATCCGTATCGACATCCGTGCCGGTGATGCCGTATTTCCAGGCGTCCTCCACCTGCATCAGCGCCAGATGGCGGCTGTTGTCCGACTCGCTGGGGCCGGAGACCCGGTCGGTCATCCGCATCAGGTAGTTCGGCTCGATGTACTCGATGGCCGCGCTGTCGCCCAGCGCTTTGGCATCGTCCAGCGTTTCGGCGAGGTAGATGCTGCTGTCCGTCTCCAGCGGCTGGACGCCTTCTGCCGCCGCCTTCTTTTCCAGCGACGCCGCCCGCTTTTTCGAAATACCGTCCTTGATCTTGACCAAGTAGCCGTTGTAATTCGTATCGTTATCCTGGGCCAGCTGCGCATCGAGCTGCTGCTCCAGCACAGACCAACCATCCGCCGCTGCAACGTGCGGTGCCGCGCCAAACAGCATCGCCGCTGCCAGGCACAGGCTCAACACACCGCGGAGCCCCTGTCTCTTCTTTTTCTTCAAAGTATTTCCCCCAATTCCTGCAGCCTTCAGGCCGGCAAATAATCGCAGCTCGCACTGCCCAACGCCCCTGCCCCAGAAGCGCCCTGCACCC
>CAUBQU010000058.1 GCA_958438185.1 uncultured Oscillospiraceae bacterium | reverse complement strand
GACTCGATGATATCCGGATAGATCGTGCCCTGGCCCAGGAATTCGATGCCGTCGAGCTTGCGGGCCTCTTCTTCAAAGACGCGGATAAATTCGCCGCCGATGATCTTACGTTTCTGCTCCGGGTCGCTGACGCCCGCCAGCTTATCCAGGAAACGGTCGACAGCGTCGACATAAATAAGATTCGCATCCATCTCATCCCGGAAGACGCGGATGACCTGCTCCGGCTCGCCCTTGCGCAGCAGACCGTGGTTGACATGCACGCAGGTCAGCTGCTTGCCGATGGCGCGGATGAGCAGCGCCGCAACGACAGAGGAATCCACGCCGCCGGACAGGGCCAGCAGGACCTTCTTATCCCCCACCTGCTCCCGGATGAGGTCGATCTGGTCAGCAATGAAATTCTCCATATTCCAGTTGGCCTCGGCATGGCAAACGCCGAAGATGAAATCAGAGATAGCCTGCTTGCGGGCCGCTTCATCGGCGGGCCAGGCGGGCGCGCCCTTATGATCAGCCAGATGCACCGGCAGGCCGCAGTCATAAATCTCTTGGCTGACGTCGATAGAGACGCCGTCCACCACACGGTTCACACCGCCGTTCAGAATGACACCCTTGACATTGGGCAGCGCCTGCAGCTGCTGCAGCGTAATATCATGGGGATGGATCTCACTGTAGACGCCCAGGGCGCGGATTTCTCTCGCGAGTCTGGGGTTTTCATCACTGCCCAGGTCGAGAATGACGATCATATCCTGCTTCATCGTTTCGTTGCCTCCTATGTTCTGTCGTTGCGCTTATCGTTCTCTATCGCCGCAAAAGGGCGGCAATCTCTAATATAATTATACCTGATTCCCCGCCGCATTGCAAGAAAAACCGCGCAAAAGCGCAAAAATTATCCCGCCGGGCAGCAAACGCTCTCCGGCGGGGAAAAGGCGCGGTAGCTCTCGCCCGGCTGCAGCGCCTTGCCGTAATAGGCCGCCAGCTGGCTGACGGTCAAGAACCGGTAGCCCTGGGCCTGCAGGGCGTCGATGATCTGGCCCGCGGCCGTCACGCTCGTGCCCTGCAGATCGTGCAGCAGCACGATGGCCCCGGGGGCCGCGTGGGAAATCACATGCTGCGCCGTCGCCTGCGCCGGGCCGCCCCGCCAGTCCTCCGGGTCGACGTTCCAGAGGATCAGGCTGAGCCCCGCCTGCGCAGCCTGGCGCTTGACCTCGTCACTCATCAGGCCACCGGGCGGGCGCAGCAGCGCCGTCTCCCCGGCCCCGGCATCCTGCAGCAGCGCCGCCGTCTGGGCAAGCTCCTGGGCCAGGGCCTCCGGGGTCATTTTTGTAAAATACTCGTGGCTGTAGCCGTGCAGGCCGATCTCATGGCCGCCCTTTGCAATGGCCGCCGCCAGGTCCGGCCGCTCGGCGATGCGATAGCCGCAGAGGAAAAACGTCGCCGGGACACCTTTTTCCGCCAGCAGGCGCAGCAGCGCTTCGGTGCAGGCCCCGTTGGGGCCGTCGTCAAACGTCAGGGCCACGGCAGGCGGGCAGTCCGGCATTTGGGACGCCGCCGCCTGATAGTCTGGCCCGGCGCAGGACAGCAGCAGTGCCAGCAGCGCCGCAAGTGCTCGTTTTTTCACGCATTCCCGCCCCCTGGTGCAATTTTTTGTGTTCCGCGCACGTTTTGGCTTTGTCCTTAGTGTCTCCCCGGGGCGGCGGCGTTATTCTGCGATGTTTCGCGCAAATTCTAAAAAACCGGTCAAAGATCCAGCCGCCGGTAGGGCGCGGCGCAGTCCAGGCACCGCATCTGCCCATCCTGGAAGCGGATCCACGGCGCGGCGACCAGCTCCCCGCAGATGGCGCAGGGGTAGCTCTCAAAATTCTGCGCCTTTTCCGGCAGCGGCAGCCGCACCGGCGTGACGGCAAAAAGGTCCGCCGCCGGGCTTTGCAGATAATGGGCCCGGCTCTCCTGCTTCGTCAGCCCCTTGAGCCGCGCCCCGGCCACCAGGCGGACAGACGCGCCGGTGTCCCGCCGGTAAAACGAAAACGCCTGCTTCCCTGTCAGGTGAAAGAGCAGATTCCCCTTCCCGACGCTGCAATGCAGCACGACCTGGATCGCATCGACGCCGCAGGCATCTGTTTCCGCGATGCAGACCAGCTCCTCATCCTCCGCCGCCGTCACATCCAGCAGCTGCGCGGCGTACAGCGCCGCCCGGTAGCCCAGCGCCAGCCCGCCGCAGGCGTGGCCGTGAAATTCCACACATTTTTCCCAAAGTGCCTCGTGCATTGTCTTTCTCCTTTTCTCCGGGGCGCGCCGCACCGGTTTTCCGTTTTTCTTCTCTATTATACCCTCCCGCGCCGCCGGGCGCAACGGCAAATCCGGCAAAATGCGCTGCGCTCCCGCGCCCCTTGACATTCTGCGCCCCGTCCGTATCATGATTTTTAAGCAAGAAAGTAAGAAGAAAGGCGGTGGCAGCCCATGCAGACGATCCTGATCCTTGACGACGATGAGACCATCGGCGATCTTGCGCAAGAGGTCCTCACCCGCGCGGGCTACCGGAACCTCCGGGCCTACGCCGGGACGGAGGCGCTGCTGCTTCTCAAGGCGCAGCAGCCGGACCCGATCCTGCTGGACCTGATGCTGCCGGGCCTGTCCGGCGAGGCGCTCCTGCCAAAGCTTGCGGGCATCCCGGTGATCGTCGTCAGCGCCAAGGCGGCGGTGGCGGACAAGGTCTCCCTCCTGCTGGGCGGCGCTGCGGACTATCTCACCAAGCCCTTTGAGACAAAGGAGCTGCTGGCCCGCGTCGCCGTGCGGCTGCGGGAGCGGCAGGGCGCGCCGCTGGGGGCCGTCTACACCTGCGGCCCGCTGCGGCTGGACACCGCCTCCCACGCCGTCACGGCAGACGGCGCGCCGGTGGTGCTGACGCGGACGGAATACGCGATTTTAAAGCTGCTGCTGCAAAACCCCGGCCAGGTCCTGGCCCGGTCCGTGCTCCTCGACCGCATCAGCGCCGATACGCCGGACTGCACCGAGCGCTCCCTCCGGCAGCATATCAGCAACCTGCGCCGCAAGCTGGCAAGCCACATCGGCCGCGACTGCATCGAAGCCGTCTGGGGCATCGGCTTCCGGCTGAAACTTTGACAAAAGCTTGACAATTTCCTTGACCGCCTGCTTGACTTTTGCCTGCTAAACTGGCCCCATCAGGCAAAAGGAGGTATCTTCATTCATGGAATATGTGCTTGAAACAAACGCGCTGACCAAGCACTACCGCGGCGGCATCGCGCTGGACGGCTTGACCATGCGCATCCCCCAGGGCGCGATCTACGGCTTTGTCGGCCGCAACGGCGCCGGGAAAACGACACTCATCCGCCTTATCTGCGGCCTGCAGGCCCCGACGGGCGGCAGCTACACCCTCTACGGGGCCAAATACCCCGACCCCCGCCTCGCCCGCGCCCGCCGCAGAATGGGCGCGGTGGTCGAGACGCCCTTGATCTACCTGGGCATGACGGCGGCGGAGAATCTCCGCCAGCAGTACCGGGTGCTGGGCCTTCCGTCAGAGCGTGGCATTTCGGACCTGCTGCGGCTGGTGGGCCTGGAGGGCGCGGGCAGCAAGCGGGCCCGGGCCTTCTCCCTCGGGATATGCCAGCGGCTGTGCATCGCCATGGCCCTGGCCGGGCGTCCGGACTTCCTCATTCTCGACGAGCCCACCAACGGGCTGGGCCCCCAGGGCATGATCGAGATGCGAGAGCTGATTCTAAAGCTGAACCGGGAGCAGGGCATCACGTTCCTGATCTCCAGCCACATGCTCGACGAGCTGGCCCGCCTGGCTACCCACTACGGCTTCCTCGACGCAGGGCGCATGGTCCGGGAGATGAGCGCCGAAGCGCTGGAGGTCCAGTGCCGCAAGTGCATCCGCGTCGAAGTCAGCGACGTCCGCGCCCTGGCCCGGGCGCTGGAGCCGCTGCAGGTCCCCTACCGCATTCTGGACGACCGCACCGCCGACGTGTTTGCCGAGCTGGCGGTCAGCGACCTGGTCTCCCGCGCCCAGGCCGCCCACTGCACCATCGGCAGCATCCACCCCCGCGAGGAGAGCCTGGAGAGCTTCTATCTCGATCTGATGGGAGGTGCGCGCCATGCGTAAGCTGCTGCGAGCCAATTTTTTCTGCCTGCGCAAGAGCAAAGCATTCTGGTGCAGCGCGGCGCTGGCCTTCGTCTTTACCGCCGTCTATCTTCTGCGCAGCCCCGGCGGGGAGGACGCCATGCCGCTGGACACAGCACTGACCCAGGTCTACCCCTTTCTCCCGATCCTCCACGCGGCCTTTCTCAGTCTCTTCCTCGGCCTGGAGTACCAGGACGGGACCCTGCGCAACAAGTGTATCGCCGGGCACAGCCGCGCCGCCATCTACGGCGCGTATTTCCTCACGGCGACGGCGGGGTGCTTTTTCATCGTCCTCGCCTGGCTGCTGGGGGGCCTTGCCAGCGTGCCAAAGCTCGGGTGGTTCACCTTCCCGGCCCTGCAGCTGGCCAAGACGGCGGCGCTGATCCTCGCCATGACGGCGGCCATCAGCGCAATTTTGACCCTGGTCTGCATGCTGCTTCCCAACCGGGCCGCGTCTGCCGTGACGTGCCTTTTGCTGGTGCTGGGGCTCATCGTCCTGGCAAGCTTCTGCTATAACGCCCTGTGCGAGCCGCAGTTCGCCTCCGGCGCGGTCATCACCAGCTCCGGCTTTGTCGTCGGCGACGAAGCCCCAAATCCCGATTATGTCTCCGGCGCGCTGCGGCAGGTGTACCAGGCCATCGTGCACATCCTGCCGACGGGCCAGGC
Organism: uncultured Oscillospiraceae bacterium; assembly: GCA_958438185.1. GTDB lineage: Bacteria > Bacillota > Clostridia > Oscillospirales > Oscillospiraceae > SVMC01. The sequence goes on along the minus strand of CAUBQU010000058.1, from coordinate 2,699 downwards.
CATCCTGCTTGCCAACGAGGAGCTGACCCACCCGCTTGCCGCCCTGGCCGCCTCCTTGGTCATCACCCTGGCCACCTGCGGCTGCGGCCTGGGCCTGTTTGAGCGGAAGGATTTGAAATAAACGCAAAAAGGAGCGACCGATATGGAAGTTTGCTACTGGGCCCTGCTTGCCGCCTGCGCCCTAGCGGCGCTTGCCGCCCTGGCGCGGCTCTGGTCCGTGCGGCGCGGCATCCGCGAGGTCGCCGCGGGCCTCGCGGAAAAAATGCAGACGGAGACGAACACCCTCCTCTGCCTTTCCACCGGCGACCGGGCCGTGCGGGCCCTGGCCAGCGAGATCAACACCCAGCTGCAGGCCCTCCGGGCCGAGCGGCTGCGGCTGCAGCATGGTGACGCCGCGCTGAAAGCCGCCATCACCAATATCTCCCACGACCTGCGGACCCCGCTGACCGCCATCCGCGGCTATTTGGAGCTGCTGGAGCAGGAGCCGCTGCCGCCGGACGCCAGCCGCTATCTTGCCATCGTGCAGGAGCGGACGCAGGCCATGTGCGGCCTCACCGACGAGCTCTTCCAATACACCCTCCTGGCCGCCCAGGCAGATAGCCTGACCCCCGCGCCCCTCTGCCTGCGCGACGCGCTGGAGCAGAGCCTGGCGGCAGCCTGCCCCGCCCTGGAGCGCCAGGGCATCACCCCTGTCATTGAGCTGCCGGAGTGCCCCGTCCCCCGCTGCCTGGACGGGGCCGCCCTGCGCCGGGTCTTTGACAATCTCCTGGCAAACGCCGTCAAATACGCCGCAGGCGACCTGCGCGTCCGCCTGACGCCGGACGGGACGGTCACCTTCACAAACCCGGCCCCCCAGCTGACCCGGGTCCAGGCCGCGCGCCTCTTCGACCGCTTCTTCACCGTCGAGACCGCCCGCCGCTCCACCGGCCTGGGCCTGTCCATCGCCAAGCTGCTGACCGAGCGCATGGGCGGCCGCATCGCAGCGACCTACCAATCCGGCCAGCTGACGATCCGCCTGGACTTTCCCGCATAATAAAAGCAATTTTTCATCGCAAAAAAGCAGCCATGCCGGTTTCCCCTGAAACCCGCACGGCTGCTTTTCATTTTTATATCATACCCGTTTTTCAAGCGACGATGAGCAGCACCGCGCAGACCACGGCAACGATCCTTACTTTTTCCTCCATTTCAATAAGAATGCCGAGTTGGTGATGACGAGCACAGAGCCCGCATTATGGACCAGCGCGCCGATCACAGGGTCCAGCGTCCCAAGAATTGCCAGCGCGATGGCGACAAAATTCAGCGTCATGGAAAAGGTCATATTCCCCTTGATGGTCGTCATCATCCGCTTGGAGAGGGCCACCAGATGCGGCAGCTCCTTGACCTCGTCGTCCACCAGCGCGATATCCGCCGCGTCGACGGCGATATCGCTGCCCACGCCGCCCATGGCGATGCCGACGTCCGCCTTTTTCAGCGCCGGGGCGTCGTTGACACCGTCGCCGATCATGCAAACCGGCATGGCCTGGCGCTGGTACGCCCCGATGGCCTCCAGCTTATCCTCCGGCAGACAGTTGGCCCGCAGTTCCCGGATGCGCAGCTTGTCTGCGATGGCTCTGGCGGCGTTTTCATGGTCGCCGGTGAGCAGCACCGGCTGCACGCCCAGGGCAGATATTGCCGTGATCATCGCCGCGCTCTCCTGGCGCAGCGTGTCCGCCAGAGCCAGGAAGCCGGAAAACGCGCCGTCCACCGCGAGATAGATCACAGTGCAGCCCTGCGCCAGATACGCCTGCGCCTCCGGCGGCGTGATCTCGACGCCCTGCTCCTGCAGCAGCGCCGGGTTCCCGGCCAGCACTCGCCTGCCCTCGACCTGTGCACAGACGCCCCGGCCCGGGATCATCTGAAAGCCCGCCGCCTCCGCCAGCGCGCCGCCGGATTTTTTATAGCAGGCCACAATGGCCTTGCCCAGCGGATGCTCCGAAAGCTGCTCCGCAGAAGCCGCCAGCCGGTAGAGCGCGTCCTGCGAAAATTCGCCCGCGTCCCCGCTTACCGCGATGACCTCCGGCGTGCCATAGGTCAGGGTGCCCGTCTTATCAAAGGCGATGACCTTCGCCTTGGCAAGCCGCTCCAACGCGTCGCCCTCCCGGACCAGGAACCCGTGCTTCGTCGCGTTGCCGATGGCCGCCATAATGGCCGTCGGCGTCGCCAGCACCAGCGCGCAGGGGCAGAACACGACGAGGATCGTGACCGCCCGGATGATCTGCCCGGAGATCGCCCAGGTCAGCGCCGCTGCGCTCAGGGCAATTCCAACGATCCATGTCGCCCAGCGGTCCGCCAGGGAGACGATCTTCGCCTTCCCCGCGTCCGCCGACTGGACCAGGCGGATCATCCGCTGGATGGCGCTGTCCTCCCCCACCTTCGTCGCTTCCATCTCGAACGCGCCGAATTGGTTGACCGTCCCACTGGAGACCGGATCGCCGACCGTCTTGTCGACCGGCAGAGACTCCCCGGTCATCACCGCCTGGTTGATCGAGGTCTGCCCGGCGAGGATGACTCCGTCGACGGGCACACTCTCCCCCGGCAGGACGCGGAGCCGGTCCCCGACCTGCACCTGCTCCGCTGGAAGCACCGTCTCTTCGCTGTCTCGCAGCACCCGCGCCGTCTGCGGCGTCAGATGCACCAGCTTTTCGATCCCGGCCCGGGCC
>CAUBQU010000057.1 GCA_958438185.1 uncultured Oscillospiraceae bacterium | reverse complement strand
GGAAGAAAAACAGATCAAAAAATACGCAAGCGTGATGCAGGAATTGGGCCTGAGCGCGCTGGAAATCGAAGAACAGGGCTGCCGCCTGCGCTTAGAGCGAGGCGCGGGCGCTGCCCCGGCTGCCGCCCCGGCCGCCGCAGCCAGCGCGGCTGCGGATACCGCCCCGGCCGCCGCGGCTAGCCAGGATATCTGCAGCCCGATGGTCGGCGTCTTTTACCGGGCCCCGGCGGAAAACGCCGCGCCCTTCGTTCAAGTAGGCGACAGCATCCACAAGGGCGACGTGCTCTGCCTGATCGAGGCAATGAAGCTGATGAACGAAATTGTCGCGGAGTATGACGGCGTCATCACAGAGGTCTGCGCCGAGAACGGCCAGGTCGTCGATTACGGCCACGTGCTGTTCCGGATCGAGAGGGCTTGACGCATGGATCGGGAGCAATTGATGCAGATCCTGCCCCACCGGGACGGGATGCTGCTGCTGGACAGCGCCGAGCGGCAGGACGACTGCGCCCGCGGCCGCTATACGGTGCGGGGCGATGAATGGTTCCTGCAGGGGCATTTCCCCGGCAACCCGGTCGTCCCGGGCGTGATGCTCTGCGAGATTCTGGCCCAGTCCTGCTGCGTGCTGCTGGCAGAGCAGATGGCGGGCGATGTGACGCCCATGTACACCGGGCTCGACCACGTGCGCTTCCGCGCCCCGGTCCGTCCCGGCGATACGTTTGAGACCGAGTGCCGGATCACCCGTGCAAAGCCGCCGTTCTATTTTGCCAAAGGCGTGGGAACAGTGGGCGGCAAGCGCTGCGTGGAGGCCGATTTTTCCTTCGCTGTGATAGGGGAGTAGACCGTGTATTCCAAAATTCTGATTGCAAACCGCGGCGAGATCGCCGTGCGGATCATCCGGGCCTGCAAGGAGATGGGCATCTCCACCGTGGCCGTTTATTCCGAGGCCGACGCCGAGGCGCTGCATGTCGCCCTGGCGGATGAGAGCTATTGCATCGGCCCGGCAGAGCCCGGCGAAAGCTATTTGGACCAGGCACGCATTCTCAGCGCCGCTCTGGCCTCCGGGGCCCAGGCGATCCACCCGGGCTACGGGTTTTTGTCGGAAAACGCGGCGTTTTCGGCCCTGTGCCAGAAATACCAGATCGCGTTTATCGGGCCGTCGGCCCAAAATATGCAAATGCTCAGCGACAAGGCCGCCGTCAAAGCGCTGATGCAGCAGGCCGGTCTGCCGGTCATCCCCGGCGCGCTGACGCTGCACGACGCCGCGTCCGCCCGGACGGCGGCGGAAAAAATTGGGTATCCCGTCATGCTCAAAGCCTGCATGGGCGGCGGCGGCCGGGGCATCCGGCTTGTCGAGAGCCCAGCCCAGATGGAAGCGGCGTTTTTATCCGCGCAAAAAGAAAGCCTGAGCGCCTTCGGCGACGGCGCGGTGTACCTGGAAAAGTACATCCACCCCGCCCGGCATATCGAGGTGCAGATCCTGGCTGATGAATACGGCAACGTCGTCTGCCTTGGCGAGCGCGACTGCTCCGTGCAGCGCAACCACCAGAAGCTCATCGAGGAATCCCCCTCGCCGGGCATCACCCCGGCCCAGCGGGAGACCTTACTGCGCCAAGCGCGTGAGGCCGTGCAGCAGCTGGGCTATGTCGGCGTCGGGACGCTGGAATTCTTGCTGGACAGCGCCGGGCACTTCTATTTTATGGAGATGAACATCCGCCTGCAGGTGGAGCACACCGTCACGGAAGCCCTGACGGGCATCGACCTGGTCAAATGGCAGATCCGCGTCTCCAACGGCGTGCGCCTATCCTTCCCCCAGGAGAGCATCGACCTGGGCGGCTGCGCCATTGAGTGCCGTATTAACGCCCGGTCGCCGGGTACGGTGGACTTTCTGCACGTCTCCGGCGGCCCCTTTGTCCGGTTTGACACATATCTCGTCACCGGCAACACCGTCACGCCGTATTACGACCCCCTGCTTGGCAAGCTGATCGTCTTTGCCGCCACCCGGGAGGAGGCGCTGCGCAAGATGAAAGCCGCCCTGTGCGAGCTGGTGATCGAGGGCGTGCCCAATAATATTGAAGAACAGATCGCGCTGCTCAGCAGCAGCGCCTTTATGACAGGTGATTACGACCTGGATTTTATCGCAAAGTGAGGTGCATTGTGTGGCCGTTCCATTTTTGAATTTCTTTCAAAAGCCCGCCAATGAGCTGGAAAAAGGCGGCCGTCCCGCGCCAGTGAACCAGGACGAGAACGAGCCGTCCCAGACCTGCCCCAATTGCCACCGGGCCATCCCCCTGAGCCTTTTGTGGGATAACTTCAACTGCTGCATTCACTGCGGCCATCACTTCCGGCTCAACGCCCGCCAGCGCATCAGCCTGCTGGCCGACCCCGACAGCTTCCAGGAGCACGATGCCGGGCTCTGCGCCGGGGACCTGCTGCAGTTCCCCGGCTATCCCAAAAAGCTGGAGACCGCCCGCACCGCCTCCGGCGAATTGGAGGCCGTCATCTGCGGCGAGGCAATGATCGGCGCGCAGCGCTGCTGCCTGTTTGTGATGGACCCGTATTTTATGATGGGCTCCATGGGGACCGTCGTCGGGGAGAAGATCACCCGGCTCTTTGAATATGCCACGGCGCACCGCCTGCCGGTCGTCGGCTATACCGTCTCCGGCGGGGCGCGGATGCAGGAGGGCATCTTGTCCCTGATGCAGATGGCCAAGACCAGCGCCGCCGTCCGGCGGCACAGCGACGCGGGGCTTTTTTACCTCGTCGTCCTGACGAATCCGACAACGGGCGGCGTGACCGCCAGCTTCGCCATGGAGGGCGATATTCATCTGGCCGAGCCCGGCGCGACCATCGGCTTTGCCGGGCCCCGGGTCATTGAACAAACAACGCGGAAAAAGCTGCCGCCCGGCTTCCAGACTGCGGAATTTCTGCTGGACCACGGCTTTGTGGACGCCATCGTCCCCCGGTCCGGCCAGAGAAAGGCGCTGGCGCAGCTGCTGCGGCTGCATGAAAGGGAGGATTGACTGTGGCGACAAATCCTGCATACGAGCGGGTCAAGGCGGCCCGCGCCAATCAACGCCCCACAGGGCTGGATTATATTAACGGCATTTTTACCGACTTTTTTGAGCTGCACGGCGACCGCCGCAGCGGCGACGACGCCGCCATCGTCGGCGGCGTGGCCTATCTGGACGAGATGCCGGTGACGGTCCTCGCCATCGAAAAGGGCCACAACGCCAAGGCCCGCTTAGAACGCAATTTCGGCGCGCCCAGCCCCGCAGGCTACCGCAAGGCCCTGCGGCTGATGCAGCAGGCGGAGAAATTCCACCGCCCGGTCCTCTGCTTTGTCGATACCTCTGGCGCCCGCTGTGATATCGAAGCGGAGACCCAGGGCCAGGGCCAGGCCATCGCTGAGAATTTGACAGCGATGATCGGCCTGCAAGTCCCAGTCCTCTCCGTTCTCATCGGCGAGGGCGGCTCCGGCGGCGCGCTGGCGCTGGCCGTGGCCGACGAGGTCTGGATGCTGGAAAACGCCATCTACTCCGTCATCTCGCCGGAGGGCTGCGCCAGCATTCTCTGGAAGGACGCCGCCCGCTCCGCCGACGCTGCCGCGTGCCTGAAGCTGACGGCGGCCGACGCCCTGCACTTCGGCGTGATCGAACAGGTCATCCCCGAGGCCGCGCTGGGCAAGGACGCTTTTTACCGCCTGCTGCGCACCGGCCTGCACCAAAAGCTGCAGGCGCTGCAGGCATTGGACCCGCAGGTCCTGCTGGCGCGGCGCTATGCGCGCTTCCGCCGGCTCGGCACTGCGGACTTGGAGGAACAGCCATGAGTGAGATCCTGCCGCATCGCCGTCGTGTTCTTTACTACGAAACGGACAAAATGGGCATCGTCCACCACTCCAACTATATCCGCTATATGGAAGAGGGGCGGCTGGAATACATGCGCCAGGCCGGGCTGGTCTACAAGGACCTGGAGAGCCGGGGCATCCTGATGCCCGTCACCGGCGTGAGCTGCCGCTACCGGCAGTCGCTGGTCTTTGACGATTGGATGTCCATCGTCACGACGCTGACCCAGTTCAATGGCGTCCGCGCCGCATACCGTTATGAAATTTATCGGGCGTCCGACGGCGTCTGCGCCGCCACCGGCACCAGCGAGCATTGCTTTCTGGACCTTGCGACCCGCCGCCCGGTCAGCCTGAAAAAGGCTGCGCCCGACTTTTTTGACGCCTGGGCGCGGTTTTTCCGCGCAGAACAGGAAAAGGAGACAAAACTATGACTCAACGCGTTGTCATCACCGGCATGGGCATCATCAGCCCGCTGGGCTGCGATGTCGATACCTTCTGGAACAACCTGCTGCAGGGCAAATGCGGCATCGGTCCCATCGACCGCTTTGATACCGCAGCCTTCAAGGTCAAGCTCGCCGCCCAGGTGCGGGACTTTGACCCCCTGCAGTATATGGACAAAATGGAGGCCGCCCACGCTGACCTCTACAGCCAATACGCCATGGCGGCGGCCTGCCAGGCCATGGCCCAGAGCGGCGTGCAGGGCACGGTCGCCCCGGAGCGCATGGGCGTCTATATGGGCACCGGCATCGGCGGCATCGGCACCTTTTTGACAGAGCACAACAAGCTGCGGGACAAGGGCCCCCGGCGGGTCTCGCCGTATTTTATCCCGATGATGATCGCCAATATGGCTTCCGGCCTGATCGCCATCCGCTTTGGCTGCAAGGGTCCGGCTATGCCGCTGGTGACCGCCTGCGCCTCGGGCAATAACGCCATCGGCGAGGCCATGCGCGCCATCCGCCACGGCTATGCCGACGTCATGCTGGCCGGCGGCGCGGAAGCCGCCATCAACGAGATCGCCCTGGCGGGCTTTACCAATATGCAGGCCCTCTCGACGAAGGATGACCCCAAGCTTGCCAGTCTGCCCTTTGACAGCCGCCGCAGCGGCTTTGTCATGGGCGAGGGTGCCGGGGCGCTGGTCCTGGAATCCTACGACCACGCCAAGGCCCGGGGGGCAAACATTCTGGCGGAGCTGGCCGGGTACGGCATGACCTGCGACGCCTATCATATGACGGCCCCCGACCCGGACGCCGAAGGCGGCGCCCGCTCCATTTACGACGCCTGGCGCGAGGCCCACAACGACTCGCCCCGCATCTATATCAACGCCCACGGCACTGGCACGCCCCTGAACGACAAGGCCGAGACCCTGGCCATTAAAAAAGCCCTGGGCGAAGCGCTTGCCCGCAAGGCGCTCATTAGCTCCACCAAATCCATGACCGGCCATATGCTGGGCGCAGCCGGTGCGGCGGAAGCCGTCGCCTCTGTCCTGGCCCTGCAGACCGGGATGCTGCCGCCGACCATCGGTCTGGAGCAGCCGGACCCGGCCTGCGACCTGGACTATATCCCGCTGACCGCCCGCCGGGCGGACGTGGACCTGGTCCTCTCCTCCTCCCTTGGCTTCGGCGGCCACAATGCCTGCCTGGCCTTCCAGCAGATCTAAGGGGGCGCAGCGCAGATGGGAAAAGAGATCGTAATCACCGGGATGGGCGCTGTGACGCCTGTCGGCATCGGTGTTGCAGAATTTTGGAACGGCCTGCTGGCAGGCCGCTGCGGGATCGGGCCGGTCACCTCGTTTGATACCTCGGCCCTGCAGGTCCACGCGGCGGCACAGGTCGCGGATTTTGACGCCGCCGCCCTGCTGCCGGGCCGCCTGGCGACAGACCTGGACCGCTTTATGCAGTTTGCCTACGTCGCTGCCAACGAAGCGCTGGCGATGAGCCGCCTGGTCCCCGATGACCGCTGCGGCATCGTCATGGGCACAGCCCTGGCGGGCCTGACCTGCATCGGCCAAACCCAGGAGGCCGCTAGCCTGGCGCACAAATCCGTCGGCCCCCGCTTTATGACAAAGATCATGGGCAATATCGCCGCGGCGCAATTTGCCATCGACCACAAGATCACCGGTCCGAGCCTGACCGTCAGCACGGCCTGCTCCTCCGGCGGCGACGCCATCACGACGGCGGCACTGCTGCTGCAGTCCGGCGCGGCGGACGCCATCGTCTGCATGGGCGGCGAATCGACGGTCAACCCGCTGTTCTTCCAGAGCCTGGGCCGGGCTGGCGCCCTCTCCCGCTCCGGCCACAGCGCCCCCTTTGACGCAAGCCGCGACGGCTTTGTCACCGGTGAGGGCGGCGGCGCGCTGATCCTTGAGACCAGGGACCACGCCGAGGCCCGCGGCGCAGAGATCTTTGCCCGCCTACTGGGCTGGGGCAACAATACCGATGCGTTCCACGTCGTCTCCCCCCATCCGGAGGGAGCGGGCGCGGCAGCCTGTATGCGCCTGGCGCTGCAGCAGGCCGGTCTTGCCCCAGCGGACATCGGCTACGTCAACGCCCACGGCACTGCCACGCTCAAAGGCGACCTGGCTGAGACAAAGGCCATCGCCCAGGTCTTCGGCAGCTATGCCGTCCCCGTCAGCTCCACGAAGGGCGCCACGGGGCATATGATGGGCGCGGGCGGCATCACCGAGTGCATCGCCTGCATCCAGGCCATCCGGACGGGGCTCTTGCCGCCAACGCTGCACTTCACTGCGCAGGACGAGGCAAGCGAGCCGCTGGCCATCGTCGGTCCCACGCCGCTGCGGCGGGAGATCAACGCCGCCATGTCCAACGCCCTGGGCTTTGGCGGGCAAAATTCCAGCATTATCGTCGGCCGCTACGCGTGACAAATCGCGTCCGCTCTGCTATACTGGAGGCAGAAACGTGATTTTTCCAAAGGAGCGTGACGACGATGCAAAAACGATTGACCCACCTGATTTTTTCCCTCCTGCTGGCAGCCCTCTGCTGCAGCCTTGCCGCCTGCGGCAGCGCAGAAGCCGGGGAGACGACCGTCTGCACCCTGCAAAACGGCGATTATACCATCACCCTCACCCAGGCGGGCGAGACTGTCACCGTCACGACATCCTCTCCCAATCAGATCGCCGCGGCGCAGGCCTTCACCTTCCAATCTTCCACCGCGCTGACGGCGCAGGATGTCACCGCAGAATGGACGGCGCTGGACGGCGCCAAGACCGGCGACCTGTGTGTCGCCCACTTGACCGTCACTGCAGACGGCCAGGTCCTCTTCCAGGAGCGGATCAATCTCAACAAGCCCGCCATGAAGCGGGCCCTGTCTTAAAAAAACGGCAAGGCCGCTGCACCAGAGTAAGGTGCGGCGGCCTTGTCGGTTTTTAAAGCGCGCATTCCGTTAAGGCGGCGCTAAGAACGCCAGGCAGCCCGTCAATGTGCTGCCAAGGTTCCCGGCGTTCCCTTGCCTTCCCGCCGGTCTTTTTGCTATACTTGCGAAAAAAGCCGGGCTGCCCGGCGTGAAGGAGGAAAACGAAATGACGATCCTGACCGTGCTTTGCTGCGTTATCACTGTCGCCATGGGCGCTGTGTCGATTTGGGCCGGTTTTCAGCCGGAATAACATTTCTTAACAACATTTTTACGCCTGACTGTGGTATGATA
>CAUBQU010000056.1 GCA_958438185.1 uncultured Oscillospiraceae bacterium | reverse complement strand
GAATTTCCACAGTATTCAGACTGAAACAACTGTAAAACGCATCTTCACCGATGACTTCCAGTCCGGCGGGTAGGACAATTTCTTGCAGCGCGCTTGTCGTGTCATCAGAGCGCGGCCAATAGGCAAAGGCTTCCGCGCCGATATAGCGCACAGTGTCTGGCAGCGTGACGCGTTCGACCACTGGGTTTTGCCCAATGGCTTTGTCCCGGCCAAAATACGCGATGCCGACGACGGTGCAGCCGTCGATCTCCGCCGGAACGGTGACATCGCGTTCATAGCCGGTGTAGGCGGTGATTTCGATGGTGTCCCGGGTGACGAAGCGATAGCTGTAGCCATAGCCTGCGTCGCCTGGGAGCTTTTCCTCCCCAAGCGCGCTTGCTGTGACGCAGATGGCCAGCAGTAAGCTGACGGCCAGCATACAGCGCAGCATCCATTTTTTCATAGCAGTACCCTCCCATGTACCCGCGGCGCGCAGATGGCAACCGCGTGCGTTTCTACCTTAAATTTACCAAACGCCCATGTGCACCACAAGCCAGGTTTCCGCCTTGGCATTGCCAAGGCGGAAACGCTTGTATTTTTGGGTCTTCTATTTTATAATAAGCGGGAAGAGATCCCTTTTGTGACCTGGGAGGCCCACCATGAATTTCAGCCAAACCTTAAACGATTTTATCGCCCGTCTGGGCTGCACGGCCAGTGAGCTCTGCGCTGCGGCCGGGCTCTCCCCGGCGACCATCAGCCGCTACCGGGCGGGGGAGCGGGTGCCGGATGTGCAGTCGGCGGCGTTTTCCGCGCTGTGTGAGGCCATTGCGAAGCTGTCGCAGCAGCAGAAGGCGCAGGAGACGCTCACGGCGCAGCAGGTGCGGGCGGCGTTTTTATCCTGCCCGGAGCTGGCTGCCGCTGGAGCGCCCCAGCTGGGGGAGCATCTGGATACGGTCATCCGTGTGCTGCAGCTGCCGGTGGCCAGGGTCTGCCAGGCGACGAATTACGATGCCTCGACCCTCTCGCGCTTCCGCTCTGGCGCCCGCCAACCGGCGGACCCGGCCCAGTTTGCTGCTAGTGTCGCCCGGTTTGCCGTCGGGCAGGCGGGGAATGCGGCGTCCCGCGGCGTTCTTGCCACGCTACTGGGCTGCCCGGCCCAAGCGCTGGAGGACGACGAGGCTGCCTGCGCGCTGCTGCAGAGCTGGCTGCTGGGCGCGGACCAAGGGCAGCAGGCCAGCGTCTGCGCGTTTCTCGAAAAGCTGGATGGCTTTGACCTGAATGAATACATCCGCGCCATCCATTTTGATGAGATGAAGGTTCCCACCGTGCCCTTCCAGCTGCCGACGGCCCGGACCTATACAGGCCTTTCTGAAATGATGATAAGCGAACTGGATTTTCTCAAGGCGACGGTGCTTTCCAAATCCCAAGCGCCGGTCATTATGTACAGCGATATGCCTATGGAGGAGATGGCCAAGGACCCGGAATTCCCGAAAAAATGGATGCTCGGCATGGCCCTGATGCTGAAAAAGGGCCTGCAGCTCTACCAAATCCACAATTTGGACCGCAGCTTTACCGATATGATGCTGGGCTTGGAGAGCTGGATCCCCATGTATATGACGGGGCAGATCGCGCCGTATTATCTCAAGGGTGTGCAGAACAATGTCTTTTCCCATCTGCTCAAGGTCTCCGGTGCGGCGGCCCTGGCGGGCGAGGCCATCGCCGGGCAGCACAGCGCCGGGCGCTACACGCTGACAAAGCAGCGCGACGAGGTCGCCTATTACACCCGTCGGGCCGAGGCGCTGCTGGCCCAGGCCCAGCCGCTGATGGAGATCTACCGGGCAGAGCGCGCCGCCGCGCTGCAGGCATTCCTGCTGGCCGATGCGCAGACTACGGGGCCGTGGTCCTACATCCGCGCGTCCCTGCCGCTTTCAACCTTCGCGCCGGACGCGCTGCAGGCGTTTTTGGCCAGGCGCAATCTGCCGACGGACGCCGCGGCGCAGATTTTGGACCATGCCGCGGCCCAGCGAGCGCTGCTCGAGCGGCAGCTGGCCAGTGGCGCGGTGACGGACACGGTCCCGCTGCTCTCGCCGGAGGAATTTGCCAAAGCGCCGATGCTTCTGTCCTTGTCCGGCCTGTTTTATGAGGCGGATATTTCCTATACCTATGAAGAATACCAGGCGCACCTGGCCCAGACGGTGCGCTTTGCCGCGGCGCACCCTGGCTATACGTTGCGGCAAAGCAAGCGCTTGCCCTTCCGCAACCTGCAGATCCTCCTGCGTCCCGGCCAGTGGGCCATGGTTTCCAAAAACAAATCCCCGGCCATTCATTTTGTCATCCGGCACCCGAAGCTGCGCGCAGCCCTGGAGCAATTCGTGCCGCCGATCTATGAGGACGACCCGGAATAACAAAAAACAAGCAAGCCTGCTGTGGAAGCGTCATTCCACAGCGGGCTTGCTTATTTATGCGTTTCGTTCATGCCGGGCTATCTGGAATATGCCGCCGGATGGCGGCCAGGAGTGCGTCTGTGCTGATGGGCTTGGGCAGATGCTCATTCATCCCGGCGGCCAGGCTTTTTTCGATATCATCCTGAAAGGCGTTGGCCGACATGGCGAGAATGGGGATCGTAGCGGCGTCCGGCCGGTCCATGGCGCGAATCGCCCGGGTGGCGGCGTAGCCGCCCAGAACGGGCATCATCACGTCCATCAGGACGAGGTCAAAGGTCCCGGGATAGGCAGCGGCGAAGGCGTCCACCGCCTCCTGGCCGTTTTTCGCTGGCTGGACCGTTCCGCCGTGCTGCTCGATGAAGAAGCGGGCGATCTCCATATTGAGGTCGTTGTCCTCCGCCAGCAGAATGTGGATGCCGTTCAGGTCCAGGGCGTTCGTTTCCGTGCGCGGGACCTCCTGCGGCGGCGCGGGGTCCACCTCGAAGGTGAGGGTCACGTAAAAGGTCGTGCCCTCGTTCTCGCGGCTGGTGAAGTCGATGCTGCCGCCCATCTGCCGGGCGAGGGCTTGGACGATGGACAGGCCCAGGCCGGAGCCGTTGTAGTGGGTACGGGTCGTGCTTTTTCCCTCCTGGGCGAAGGGCTCGAAGGCGTGCAGCTGGAAATCCGGGCTCATGCCGATGCCCGTGTCGGCGCATGCGAAGCAGAAGGTGGCGGCGCTGCCGTCGTAGGAAAGCTCCTGACACCAGACGGTGATCGTGCCGTTTTCCCGGTTGTATTTGACGGCGTTGGACGCGATATTCATCAGGATCTGCTTGAGATGGGGCGCGCTGCCGATCAGATAGGGGTGCTGGATGCAGCTGCGGGAACGGTCGACATGGTAGTGGAGCGTATGCTCCAACGCCTGCATCTGGGCGACGGTGTTGCTCTCGCTCAAAAGCTGTAGCAGATTAAAGGGGGCGTGCTCCAGGTGGACGGCCCCGGCCTCCAAGCGGCTCATATCCAGCACGCTGTTGACCAAGGAGAGCAGATATCCCGAGGCGTCCCAGACCTTGTCGCGGCACTCCCGCTGTTTTTCCAGGTCGTCCGCATAATGATTGGCAATTTCAATCATGCCGCGGATGCCATGGATCGGGGTGCGGATGTCGTGGCTCATGCGGCGCAGGAAGTCGGTTTTTGAGAGATTTGCCCGCCGCGCCTCGGCGGCGATGTCAGTCAGGCGCTTTTCGTAGGCCAGCTCCTTCTGCTTTTGCTCGTTGATGATCTGGATGGTATAGAGCACCTGAATCGCCCGGCCAGACGCATTGCGCTTTTCGACGATAAAGCGGCCCTGATGCCAGTTGCCGGTGATGGTCTGGTACTCCTGGGAGATCTCATCCCGGTCCTGCAGACGGTCGGCCAGGGTCGTGCTGTCCAGAAATGCCAGCATGGCGGCCTGGTCCTCTGCGCGGACGGTTTGCCTGCAGGCTGTCGGAAAACGGTCTGCGATGCGGCCGCGGTCGCCCGTTGGCCGGTGGCGTTCGTCGTGGACGGCGATCTCTTCATATGTGCCGGTCAGCAGATTCAGGTGGTAGATCATCCAATAGATCTTGCTGACGGCGGAGATGATCTCGCGGTCGCGGTTGGCTTCGGTCAGGGTGCGCTCCAGGGAGAGGTTTTGCCGTTCCAGGGCAAAATTCATCTGCGAGAGCTGCTCCTGCTGATTGTACTCCTGGTGGCGCTTATCCTGCAAAAGACGGTCCAGCCGCTGCTCCTGGCGGCATACCAGGTCCAGGTCCCGCAGGGAGGCTAGCCAGCGGCGGCAGTTTTCGGGAAGCACGGCATCGTATTTGACCAGCTGGACCCGGCGCGGGCCGGTTTTACCGCGCAGGTGCAGCGTCATAGCGCCGTGCAGCGCGGCAAAGTCCGCCTGCCAGGCGGTACTGTTCTCGCAGACCAGGCCAGCCATCGTGCCGCCGCTGGCCTGCAGAAATTCTTCTGGGGTATCATACCCCAGAAGCTGCATGGCAAGCTCTCCGGCGGTGCAGATGGGAAAGCCGGGCGTATAATCGCCGCCGAGGATCCCCACGCCGTCATACTGCCGCAGCAGGGCGACGATCTGCTGTTCGATCTCTGCCCCGGGGGTGGAAAGGCCGGAGGGGGATTGCCGCTCTGGTGGCATTTTGTGTTGCTTCATCTGTGCATCCCTCCTGGGAGAATCAGGGTGTCAGCTGCGCCAGCGCGTCCAGTATGCGGGTGTGCTGGGCCAGGACGGCGTCATACTGCGGCTGGATGCCATCGGGCAGGGCGTCGCGGCCCCGCAGGCGCTCTGTCAAGGCGGCGCAGGCGTCCGCCAGGTCGGACAGGCTCAGATTCAAAGCGATGCCCTTGAGGGTATGGACGGCGCGGAAAGCCGCGGCGGCATCCCCGGCAGCCATGGCGGCGGTCAGCTGGGCCATGGAGGGGTCGTCCGGCAGCATTTGCAGGAATCTTGCAAGCAAGGCGTCGCTTTGCAGGCGGGTGATGGCGTCGGCATAGTCGCCGCCGGCGGCTGCGTAAAAATCAGGTACTCGCATGGGAGTCCTCCTTATAAATTACGGCGCAGCCCTTGGTTTTCTTCGCCTGGTAGAGGGCGCGGTCCGCTTTTTGCACCAGCTCTGCGATCCGCCCGGCGGCTGCGATACCGCCGATGCTGATGCTGAGCCGGAGCGCTGGGTAATCGGAAAGCTCGATCTGGGCCACCGCCTGGCAGAGCGCTTGCAGCTTTCGCTCCAGAATATGCCCGGGCAGACCGTGAAACAGCAGAAAAAATTCGTCGCCGCCGTAACGGATGATCTCGTCGCTGCCGCGCAGCTTTGCCCGGACGGTCTGGGCGACGTGATACAGGGCCAGGTCCCCGGCGGCGTGGCCGAAGGTATCGTTGACGGCCTTAAAATCGTCGATATCAAACATGGCCAGAGCGTAGGCCCCGGTCAGGCCGCGGATGCGCGTATCATAATAGCGGCGGTTGAAGACCTTGGTGGCCGAATCAATGTAGACCTGCCGGTTGCGTACCAGCAGCTGATTGAGCAGATTCTCCTCACTGCCGCTGGATTGAAGCGGGTTGGCACACTCCAGCGCGTAGGGGACGCCGTCGATCTCGGCGCAAAGGGCCAGAACGTAGAAAATATCACTGCCCGCGGATTCGATCTTGCTTTGCGTCCGGCGGGTGCGGATGGCCTCCTGGGCGATGCAGTTGCTGCAGCGGCGCTCTTTGCCCCAGATGGCATAGCAATGCGCCGACTGCTCCAGGCGGTGCCCGTGCGCGTCCGCGGAGACCTGCAGGCATAAGCCAGGGTCGACCAGGCGGACGGTGGCAAACATGCGGCGGTAACTCTGGAGCACCGGGCCGACCTGACTGCTTTGGAGCTGGAGCACATCATCCGGCCCGGCTAGGATAGGCAGCAGCGCAGGGGCGGCCGGGGCTGCAAGCGCTGCATCGTAGCGGGTCAGGCGGCCGAAGCTTTCGTCGATATCCAGGACCTTACCCAGGATCGCGCGGTAGCGGTCCTGATTCGTCGCATCCCAAAAGACGAGCAGCGCCATTTGGCAGCGGCAGGGCTTGCCGCTTACATAAATGGTGACAGTAAGCTCCAGATACCGGTCGTCGATCCGGCGCGTCTCCAGCGCCTGGTGCAGTGTTTCCCGGGTGTCGGCGCCCAAAATCGCCAGAGTGCCCGGGTGCTCCATCGGGTTGACGATCATGCGCGGCAGGCCGAGCCATTCGGCCGCGCTGCGGGAGAGCTGCAGCGATGCGGGCTGCAGCGTATATTTGAACCAGTAATCCTGGGTGAGATCTGAGAAAAAGCGATACTGGGTGCGGTATTCCTCCAGCTGCTGGGCGACACGGACGGTCGGCAGGTCCTGCCCGCTGTAGAGCTCATCGACGGCTTTTTGCACCGTGGGCTTGTTCTGCAGGATGTGCCGCTCCTGCTTGGCCTGCCGGATGGTCTCGGCGACCTCGTCCAGGCAGGTGAGCAGCAGGGGGTTAAAGCTGCCGCATTCGCCATTGTGCAGCATGGCCAGGGCAGTCTCGTGGTCAAAGGCGGTTTTGTAGCTGCGGGCGTTGGTCAGGGCATCGTAAGCGTCGGCCAGGGAGACGACCTGGGCCGCGATGGGAATGCCGTCGCCCCAGAGGCCGTCCGGGTAGCCCTCGCCGTTCCAGCGCTCATGGTGCCAGCGGCAGATGGTGATGGCGTATTGGACCAGCTTTTCGTTTTGGTAGACAGGCAGGTCCGCGATGAGCTGCGCGCCCATGACGGTGTGCCGCTTGACGATCTCAAATTCCTCCGCCGTCAGCTTGCCGGGCTTTTTGAGGATCTCCGAGGGGACCAGCAGCTTGCCCAGGTCGTGCAGCCCGGAGGCGGTGCAGATCACGTTCACGTCCGCCTCTGTCAGCCCATACGGGTTGGGCTTTTCCAACAGGCGGCGCAGCAGCAGGCCGGTGATGGTATCCACGCCGGTCATATGGGTGCCGCCTTCGCCGCTGCGGGTCTCCACGGCGTATTCCAGGATCGTCAGCAGGATCTCGTCGCTGTGCCCCCGCTGCGAGAACCAGTCGGCGACGAGGTCCATCATCTGCTGCTTTTTTGTGTGGAGCAGGATCGCGTTCATGATCCGGCGCCGGATGATACCTGGGACGAACGGGCGGCTGATATAATCCGATGCCCCCAGGGCAAAGGCGTGGTCAATGTACGCGCCGCCAGTTTCAGCGGAAATAATGATCGTCGGGAACGCATCGATCCAGTGCAGGCGATTCATCTCCTCTAAAACGCCGAAGCCGTCCAGCTCAGGCATGACGATATCCAGCAAAAGGGCGGAGAGGCTGCTTCGGTACGCCTGGAGAGCGGCGAGGACCTCTTTCCCGTTGGAGACCTCGATGATCTCAAAATCCGCCTCCAACATATTGGCAAGGATCGCGCGGTTCAGCTCAGAGTCATCCGCGAGCAGCAGTTTTCTTCGTTTCATTCGGTCTCCTTGCCCGCCCACTGCGCTGGCCGGTGCCTGCCCGGGTCGGGGCAGCGCCGCCGCGCTGGAGCGTTAAGATTCTATACATTTATTATATAGCAATTACTACGAATGTGCTATCAGTATTTTTGCATTTTTTGCACTTTTTTACCCGCTGCCCCGTTT
>CAUBQU010000055.1 GCA_958438185.1 uncultured Oscillospiraceae bacterium | reverse complement strand
GACTCGAACCCCTGACCTACTGCTTAGAAGGCAGTTGCTCTATCCAGCTGAGCTACTGGCGCGTATGGAGCGGGTGATGGGAGTCGAACCCACGCCCACAGCTTGGAAGGCTGTTGTACTAGCCGTTATACTACACCCGCATCGAGTTGTATCATCAGCCAGATAATATTACCAGATGGAAGGCGGAATGTCAAGAAATTTTTCGCGCCGCCCCGCGGGTTTTCTCCCGCGCCCCTATAGCAGCATCAGTATACCAGCGCGGCGGGTTTCAGAAATTTGTAGGACAACTGAGGAAAAGGACGAAAATACCGGGTTCAAAGTAGGAATTTTGCGCGAATCAGCACAATCAAAACCGGCGTTTTGTAAAAAACATCGTTAAGAAACAGTTAAAATTTGGGCAAAAGTATTGAAGGCGACCGGGCAGCTTACTATAATGACACTGGCGAGTGGTCAGCGCAAAAATATAATTCAGGAGGTTTTTCTATGACGTGGACTGCTATAATTCTATGTATCGTCGTGCTCGCCCTGGCGTACATCTTCTTTAACTATTTCAAGATCAAGAGGATGAGCGAGGGCACGCCCGACATGGTGGAGATGGCTGGCATCATCCGCTCCGGCGCCAATACGTTCATGAAGACGGAATTTCGGACGATTTTCCTGGTCGTTGTGATCGTTGCGGTGATTTTCTCCCTGTTTGTGGAGCGCAGCAGCGGTATCTCCTTCCTCATCGGCGCCTGCATGAGCAGCGCTGGCTGCGTGATCGGCATGAAGAGTGCGACATACGCCAATGTCCGCACGGCCAATAAAGCGCGCGAGAGCCTGAGCATCGGCGAGACCGTCAAGGTCGCTCTGTGCGGTGGCAGCATCTCCGGCCTGGGCGTGCAGGCCTTTGGTATGCTTGGCTTTATCGGCGTGCTGCTCATTTGGAACGGCATCTCCCCGGATGCCACAGGCCATGGCCTTCTGGCCAATTTGGAATGCAACCCCTCCATTATGCGCATTACGACCTACTCTCTGGGCTGCTCCATCGTCGCGATGTTTAACCGCGTCGCCGGCGGCAACTATACGAAGGCTGCGGATATCTCCGCGGATATTCTGGCGAAGATCCGCCACGATATGCCGGAGGACGACAGCCGTGTCCCCAATGTCATTGCAGACTTCATCGGCGACAATGTCAACGACATCGCGGGTAACTGCAGCGACCTGCTGGAGAGCTTTGTTGCGACCATGGCCGCTTCCGTCATGATCGCTGTGACGATCTACAACGGCGCGCCCAGCATCGGCGAAGGGACGCTGAACGCAACGGTCATCTTCCCGGTGATCCTGGCTGGTGTCGGCCTGCTGGGCTGCCTGCTGGGTCTGGGCTATGCGTCCATCCGGAAAATGGGCGATAACCCCTCGAAGGAATTGAACCTCGCCACCTGGATCTCCGCCGGCTGCACCATCGTTCTGGGCTTTGTCGCGGCGAAGGTCGTTTTCGGCGGCACTGCGCTGTACGATGATTTCCGCTTCGGCTATCTCTCTCCGTGGATCTCCAGTGTGCTGGGCATCGTCAGCGGCGTTGCCATCGGCATCATCACGGAGTACTATACCAGCACCGATTATAAACCGACCCGCCGCCTGGCGGAGATCGCCCCTGAGGGCTCCGCGTTCCTCATCACGAAGGGCGACGCTGTCGGCTCCCGTTCCTGCCTGCTGCCGGTGCTCGTCATCGGCGTGGCGCTGTACCTGTCGGGCAACGCCTGCGGTACATACGGCATTGCGCTGTCCGCTCTGGGCATGCTGGCCTTTGTCGGCGCGACGGTCTCCATCGACGCTTTCGGCCCCATCGCCGATAACGCTGGCGGCATTGCCGAATCCACCCACCTCCCGGCGGACGTCCGCGTCATCACCGACAAGCTCGACGCTGTCGGCAACACGACGGCTGCCATCGGCAAGGGCTTTGCCATCGGCTCGGCTGCCTTCGCGACAGTCTCCCTGATCGTTGCCTATGTCGGCTCTTACGCATCCAACGGCCAGGAGCCGGTTCTGAACATCGCTTCCTTCGTCGTCGTGGCCGGTGGTATCATCGGCGGCGCGCTCATCGAATACTTCTCCGCTGTCCTGACGGATAACACCATCGAATCGGCAAAGAAAATGGCCGATATCGGCGATGAACAGCTGAGTATCCCCGGCGTGCTGGAAGGCACGGTCAAGCCGGACTACAATATGATGATCCATCTGGCAGCCAAGAACGCGCTGCATAAGATGCTGCTGCCGTCGCTGCTGGCGCTGGCGATCCCGATCGTCGGCGGCTTCCTGTTCGGCGTGCAGTTCGTCGGCGGCCTGCTCATCGGCGCAACGATCGTCGCCATTCCCCGGGCCATCTTTATGGGCAACTCCGGCGGCGCATTCGACAACGCCAAGAAGTATATTGAGGGCGGCTTCCTCAAGGGCCACGGCAAGGGCACCGAGGCGCATAAATGCGCCGTCGTCGGCGACACCGTAGGCGACACCCGGAAGGACGTTGTCGGCGTCGCGCTGGATATCTTCATCAAGATGATGTCCACCGTGGCCAATACGCTGGCTGTCGTCTTCTCCCACTTCTCTCTGCTGGGCTGATCTCATCCACTCGCCCCGCGCCTTGCCCGCCGGGCAAAGCGCACTGAATATAATAAACCGATAAACCAAACCCGCCATGGCGTTCTGCACGCCATGGCGGGTTTTTGTGATTGAACCACGCGGAGGGCGCTTGCTTCCTGCCGGTCCGGTGGGGTTTGTGAGATAGTCACAAAGCCGCCGGGGAAATGCGCCGCCGCTGCCGGGGGGCTCTCGTGTAAAATCACGAAAGCCTAGGGAAATTGCATAAATCTTAACGATTTTTTTATAAAATTTGCCAAATTGACCTGGAACGGAAAACATGATATATAATAAAATATATAAAATCGGCTTTGCAAACGCCAGCTTTTTGGATGAATGAACGAAACAAGGGCGCTTGGCTAGATGGTCTTTCTAAAATCTTTCTATAGAAGAAAGATCGGCCGGTTTGTTTGTTCCGGGGGCGGGGAAGGGACCCTGCAAGCGTGAACGCTCCGCCCACTGCTACCTTATTGCATTGCTCCGGCACTGTTTGCATAGAAAAAACGGAAAGGATGGAGAAACCATGAATTTATTGATGATCCTCGTGATCTGTGCGGCCGTGTTGGCGCTGGCGTTTGCCGCGTTCAACTTCTTCAAAGTCAAGAAGATGCCTGAGGGCACGGAACAGATGAGCGAGATCGCCTCCGCGATCCGCGTGGGCGCCAATGCGTTTATCAACTATGAGTACAAGGTCCTGTATACCGTCGTCGCCGTCGTCGCCGTCATTATGGCCATCGTGACGACCTGGCATGCGGCCCTGGCGCTGCTCATCGGCTCGATCATGTCCGGCTGCGCCGGTATGATCGGCATGAAGATCGCGACCTATGCCAACGTCCGCGTCTCTAATAAAGCGCGCGAGACGGAGGACATCGGCGAGACGGTCAAGGTCGCCTTCCGCGGCGGCTCCGTCATGGGCCTGTGCGTCGGCGGCTTTGCGCTGCTGGGCCTCTTCCTCGTCTATATGATCTTCGGCCTGGGGATGCACCAGGCAGTGGAGACGAATGCGAGTTATGTCAACCTGATCGGCCTGAAATTCGTCCCCTTCACCATGACGCTCTCCGGCTATGCCCTGGGCTGCTCCATGGTCGCCATGTTCAACCGTGTCGGCGGCGGCATCTACACGAAGGCTGCCGATATGGGCGCGGACTTGGTCGGCAAGACGGAAGCCCACATTCCGGAGGACGACCCCCGGAACCCCGCGACCATCGCCGATAACGTCGGCGATAACGTCGGCGACGTCGCCGGTCTCGGCTCCGACTTGCTGGAGAGCTATGTCGGCGCGATCACTTCCGGCATCATTCTGGCGTTCCATATGTTCATGCAATCCAAGGCCCTGGGCACGGGGATGGATGCGGACCTGCTCCAGCGCTGCATTCTCTTCCCCCTGGTCTTTGTGGCCATCGGCCTGATCGCCTGCTGCATCGGCGTGGCAAGCCTGCTGTTCAAAGCGAAAATGTCCAAGGACCCGCATAAGGACCTCAACGGCGCGACGTATGTCTCCGCCGGTGCAACGATGGTCCTGGGCCTGCTTGTCGCCTACCTAATGTTCCGGACGGCGGACAGCACTATCATGCGCAATGCGCTGGGCTTCAGCTGCGGCTTTGTCTCCCCGTGGATCGCGGCGGCCATTGGCATTGCCGCCGGTGTCATCGTCGGCGCGTTTGCTGAGCGCTATACCTCCGCGGAATACCGCCCGACCCAGTTCCTGGCCAAGGCTTCTCTGGAGGGACCGGCACTGACGATCACCCAGGGCATGGCGCTGGGTATGAAATCCTGCATGGCCCCCTGCATCGTGCTGGCGGCTGGCATCATCGTCTCCTATAAGGTCTCCGGCATGTACGGCGTGGCCATGGCGGCCATGGGCATGCTGTCCTTCGTCACCGCGACGGTCTCCGTCGATACCTACGGCCCCATTTCGGACAACGCCGGCGGCATCGCCGAGATGTCCGGGCTGGACCCCAAGGTCCGCGAGATCACCGATACGCTGGACTCCGTCGGCAATACGACGGCGGCCATCGGCAAGGGCTTTGCCATCGGCTCCGGCGTGCTGGCCGCGCTGGCCCTGATGATCTCCTACCTGTACTCCTACAATGAAGCCGGGACGGATCTCGTCCTGAACCTGATCGAGCCCATGACGCTGGCTGGCGCCATTGTCGGCGGCGCGCTGCCCTTCCTCTTCAGCGGCATCCTGATCGAAGCCGTTGCTAAGGCGGCCCGCAAGATGGTCGACGAGGTCCGCCGTCAGTTCAAAGAGATCCCCGGCATCCTCGACGGCTCTGCCAAGCCGGATTATAAGACCTGCATTGAAATCTCCTCCAAGGGCGCCATCGGCGAGATGAAGCTCCCGTCTCTGCTGGCCATCGTTGTGCCGGTGGGCTGCGGCTTTATCTTCGGCGCGGAGTTTGTCGGCGGTCTGCTCATTGGCTCTGTCATCTGCTCCTGCATGCTGGCGATCTTCACCGGCAATGCCGGCGGCGCGTGGGACAACGGCAAGAAGTACATCGAAGCGGGCGGCGTCGAAGGCACCGGCAAGGGCACGCCTGCCCATGACGCAGCCGTCGTCGGCGATACCGTCGGTGACCCGTTGAAGGATACCGTCGGCCCCTGCCTGGATATCTTTATCAAGATCATGTCCACGGTCTCCCTGGTCGTCGTCGGCGTCTTCAGCCACTTCAACCTGGCAAGCCTCCTGGGCAGCCTGTTCTAAGAACAATCCCATACAACCAAGCGCCCCGCCAATCTATTGGCGGGGCGCTTTTGCGTACATATTCCGGACAGGCCGCCCATAGGATAGGGCAGGGAGGGATGGCAATGAAAAAAACGCAAAGGGTGCGCCTGCTGGTGGCCGCAGGCGGGATGCTGTGCCTGCTGGGACTGGTCTGCTGCGCCCGGGTAATCACGTGCCGGGCGGTGGCGGCCAATAGCTGGGGCCTGAGTTTCCCGGAGCCTGGTCAGGCCCCGGTGGGCAATGCCACACAGGACGCGCTGGCCCAGTACGGCGCCGCCTTCCTGGGCCCGACGGACCAGCCGGTGATCTATCTGACCTTTGACGCAGGCTATGAAAACGGCTGCACGGCCCAGATTCTCGATACGCTGGAAAAGCATCAGGTCAAGGCGGCGTTTTTTCTGGTGGGGAACTATATCGAGCAAAACCCAGAGCTCGTCTGCCGCATGGCCGAAGCGGGGCATACGGTGGGCAATCATACGTATCACCACTACGATATGTCCAAGATCGCAGACAAGGCAACGTTCACAGAAGAACTGCGCAGCCTGGAGCAGCTCTACGAGGAGACGACGGGGCAGCAGCTTTCCAAATTTTACCGCCCGCCCCAGGGCGTCTACAGCCAGGAGAACCTCCAGATGGCCCAGGAGCTGGGGTATCACACCGTTTTCTGGAGCCTTGCCTATATGGACTGGGTCAACGACAAGCAGCCGACGGCCGACGCGGCTTTTTCCAAGCTGATCCCTCGGATCCACAACGGCGCGATCGTCCTGCTGCACAGCACCTCCCGGACCAATGCGGAGATCCTGGATGAGCTGCTCACCCGCTGGGAGGAGCTGGGCTACCGGTTCGGGACGCTGGAGGAGCTCTTTGCCGCGTCCTAGCGGCGATGCACAAAAACGCCGGTGCGTCATAACATGAAATGAGCGGGTTCCAATCCGGTCCGGTCCCGGACCGGCGCGCTGCGAATTTTATGAGGAGGTACGCTTATGTCTTGCAATACCGGCATTTTTGCTTATGGGAACAGTTGGTGGTGGATCATTGTCCTGATCATCATCTTTATCTGCTGGGGCGGCAATAACTGCTGTGGCAATGGCTGCAACAACGGCTGCGGCTGCGAGAATAACTGCGGCTGCGGCTGCTGAAAACGCGCCCGGCGGCGTTTGCGCCGTCCAACAGAAAAGACCTGCGGAGCCCCGCAGGTCTTTTTTTGCACGTCAAAAATTAAGAATGCATCGTCCGTTTGCGCCGATGGTGGACGAGCTGCCAGAGCAGCAGTCCGGCGGCGGCCCCCAGGGCCAGCAGTGCGCCCAGGCGGACGGGGGAGAGGTCCTGCAGATAAGCTGGCTGCTGCGCTGGCTGTAAGGCCTCAGCCGGTTCCCGGGCGGTTTGGGCAAAGCGCTGCTCATCGGCTGCCAGCTTGGCAAGCCGCGCCGCTTCCCGGGCCGCCGCGCTTGCCCGGGCGGCCTTTTCCGTGTTATAGCGGCAGACGGCTTCATTGACCCGGGCGACGACCTCCTCGCCGTCAGCCAGACCATAGGTATAGACGGCCAGCAGGTAAGGCTCCGCAGTGTAGACGATGCCGACATCATTTTCCGCCCCGTCAAAGGAGCCATACTTATGGGCGATGGGATATTGGGTGACGTATTTCTTAAAATAAGCCTCCGGCTGGGCCTCTTTGAGATAGGCCAGCAGCTGGGGGAACCGGTCCGCGTTCTCATAGAGATACTGGAGTGTATCGCACAGAAAACCAGTCGTGTAATAATTACCGGTCCAGGTGATATCCGCGATCTCCTCCGGGGCCAGGTGGCCGAAGCTGGCAAACATCTGCTCCTTGTACTGGCGGAAGGTGCCCAAGTGGTAGATCAGCGCCTCGGAGAGCTCGTTATTCGAGTTTACGATGCTCTCATAATGGATCTCCGAAAGGGGCCGCCCGGCGATCCGCATCTCCGGGTCGATGGCGCCCGCGGCTTCTTGTTCATAATAATAGAGGTTCAGCGGCAGCTTGTAGGTGCTGGCGGCGATCATCCAGCGGTCGGCGGAGAAGCTGTAGCGCTCCTTCGTCACGGTATTGTAATAGCAGAGGGAGAAATTTTCCGCTGTCAGGCCGTATTGGGCCTGCAGCTGGGAGATGGCATCCGCCAAAGTCAGCTCCGCCGCCGCATCCGTTGCCCGGCCCGGTTGGGTCAGCAGCAGGCAGCACAGCAGCAGGCAGAGCCAGCACGCGATTTTTTTC
>CAUBQU010000054.1 GCA_958438185.1 uncultured Oscillospiraceae bacterium | reverse complement strand
GAACAGGATCCCGGCCGCCGTCCCCAGCCCCATGCTGGCAAAGACCTTCGGGAGGGTGATGAACATCAAGGACGGGCCCGCCTGCAGGTTCTCTGCACTGCCGCCGGAGAAGGCAAAGACGGCGGGGATGATCATCAGGCCCGCCAGGATCGCGATGGCCGTATCAAAGATCCCCACATTGCGGGTAGACTTTTCGATTGAAACGTCCTTCTTCATATAAGAGCCAAAGGTGATCAGGATCCCCATGGCAATGGACAGAGAGTAGAACACCTGCCCCATGGCGGTGACGACGGTCATCCAGGAGAAATCCTTGAAATTCGGCACCAGGAAGTATTTGACGCCTTCCCATGCGCCGGGCCGGGTCACGGAATAAACCGTGATCACCAGCGATAAGACCACCAAGATCGGCATCATGATCTTGGAGACCCGCTCAATGCCATTGCGGACACCCGCAAAGATGATGCCCAGCGTGAACAGGGCAAAAATCACAAAGCAGACCTCCGTGGAGACGCCGCTCGAGATAAACGAGGTAAAATAGCCGTCCGCCGCCAGCTGCGCGCCGTGCCCGCTGAGATAGCCGACCAGGTACTTGATGACCCAGCCGCCGATGACGGAGTAATACGGGACGATCAAAATCGGGATGATCGCGTTGATCCAGCCGCCGCAGGAACGCCATTTGGACTTCCCAAAGGCAGCAAACGCGCCGACGGGGCTTTTGCCCGTCATACGGCCCAGGGACGTCTCGGCGACGATCATCGTATAGCCAAAGGTCAGCGCCAGGATAATATAGACGAGCAAAAAGATCCCGCCGCCGTATTTTGCCGCGAGATACGGAAATCGCCAAATATTACCCAGGCCAACTGATGCGCCTGCTGCCGCCAGCACAAAACCGAGTTTGCCGGAAAACGTACTTCTCTTTTTCTGTTGTTCGCTCATTTTTTCTCTCCCCCAAAGTAGTGCAAGATACAGTGTAGCATATCCACCGGGTAAATGCAACTGTCCGCAGGAGGAAAGCGAAAAAAGCACTGCGCCGCCGGGCAAAACCGGCAAAGCGCAGTGCTTTTTTGTAAGAGTCAGGTGCTTGTGCCATTGGAAGCGCCGCCAGGCGGGGTGCCATCTGCAGGCGCGGCGGGCGCGCCGCCCTGGCCGCCAGAGGGCTGGGCATCCGG
The DNA here is from genome assembly GCA_958438185.1 of uncultured Oscillospiraceae bacterium. GTDB lineage: Bacteria > Bacillota > Clostridia > Oscillospirales > Oscillospiraceae > SVMC01. The sequence continues at coordinate 6,447 of CAUBQU010000054.1, read as the reverse complement.
GCGTCCGTTGCCCGCGCCCGGTCCGTCTGCCGGACCTCCCTGCATCATGCCGCCCTGCATCGCACCGGTCTGGGCTTCTAACTGCACCGATGTGCTGCCGGAGCACTGGATCGTATACGTCTGGCCGTCCGTCAGATCAGAGCTGGTGTAGAACAGGAAGCTGACAGCGCAGGGAGCCTGGCCTGCATCCAGAATGCTCGTCCCATCCGCGTTGGCGATGCGGAGCGTCTCGCCCGCCGCAATGGCAGCGCCGCTCTGCTGGAGCAGATAGGGCTGCTCCGTCGTGAGCTGCATCCCCATGCCGCCGCTGCCGCCCGCCGCCAGGACCGTCCCGCCGGTGATGGTGATCGCGCCATCGGCGTCCAGGGGTTGGTTGTCCGCTGTGTTGGCAGTCCAGACAGTGATGTCACCACCGGTGATCGTCATAGTGCCGTTGGAATCAAAGCCATCACCGCTGGTGCTGAATGCCGTGATGCGGCCGCCGGAGATGGCGATCTCGAACGCAGCGCCTTGCAGCTGGGAATTGGCGGCATTGATGCAGTCATCCGTCGCGGTGATCTCCAGATCACCGCTGCAGATGGCGACCTGCGCCGCTTCGACGCCCTCATAGCAGCCGGTGATGCAGATGGTCGGGCCGTCTGTATCTGCTGCGCCGATGGTGAGCGCGCCGTCGCTGTGCAGCGCGTCATCGGCAGCAGTGAGTGTCAAATTTCCGCTCTCGATCGTCAGGGTCTGCCCGGCGTGGATGGCATCGCCGACCTCGGTCGTGATCTGCAAGGACAGAGCGCGGATGGTCAAGCTGGCGTCCTGTTCGTCTGCCTCGCCGGAGGAGATACCGTGCTTGCCGTGGGACGTGATGATCAGCGTTCCCCCGCCGCCCAGCACGACCTGGCTTCCTGCCTTGCATTTCAGCACGGCGTTTTCTGCGTTTTCGTTTTCCGACGCGGTATCGTCATTGTTTTGCGCCGCGTCAGTCAGGCTGTTTTCCGTTCCGTCGGCGGCAAGGATTGTCACGGTGCTGTTTTTCCCGCAGCAGATGGGCGCGGTATCGGCACTGGTCAGGTCCAGGCCCGCCAGGACCAGGGTGACGCCGGTGACTCCTTTTTTGATTTTGATCGCGCCGTCGCTGCATTGGCCCGAGACCTGATAGGTCCCGGCGGCACTGATCGTCAGCGTCGTCCCCTCCACGGTATAGCCGGACCCGCTCTCTCCTGTGACGGCAATGGCATCATCGGAAAAGGAAAAGCACAGGGTATCTGCCGCAGCGGCTGCTGCATCCGCCTGCAGTACCGCGGCTTCCGTCGCCGTGGCGTTCCGCGCCGCAAGGTGGCGCGGAACCAGGATGGCCGCCGCGAGGCAGGCCGCTGCCAGGACGCCCGCCGCAGCCCAACGCAGAGCCGTTTTTTGTTTCATAGCCGCCTCCTTTGTTACTGCAGGACCGTTCCGTCGGCCAAGGTAATGGTATAGCCGTTAAAGTCGATCGTCCCGTTATTCTCCAGGCTCGTGATGGTGCAGTCGCCGGTTAGGACCCAAGTGCAGCCGCTCTCGATCGTCACATTGACCTGGGCATCGGCCGACGTACCGCCCTGGGCGTTCTCGACCATCTGGATCGCACCGGTATACGTGCTGCCGTTGCACAGCCGCAGTTGCAGCGAAGAGATCGCATCGACGGAGATATCCCCGGTCAGCACCTGGTCATCCGCGGTGAAATCGACCTGCGCGCCGTTGCTGCCAGCGGTGCCCCACCCATGGGTCGCTGCATTGCCCGCAACCCGGAGGAGCAGGCCGTCCGCATCCTCATTCTCCAGCGTGACGCCGGAGAGCCGCAGGGTACAGCTGGTATTCGTCACATAGATGAGGTCCCCGTTTCTCCCGGTCAGCGAGCCGCCGGTCATCGAGAATTCTGCCGTGCCGACATTGGCGTCGCCGGACATTGACTGGTAGATCATCACATTGTGGACATTTTCATCGGAGCTTGCCCCTTCGGTATCGCTCATATTGCCGGTGACATCGCAGTTTTCCAGGGTGATGCTGTTCTCCCCTTCAATCACGAGCGCCTCAGAGTGATTGGCGGTCAGCGCTGCGTTTTGGACCGTGATATCTGCTGTGGAATACACCGCCGGGGAGTTATAGCCGTTGGAGGTATAGCTGCCGCCGTCGACGGTGACCGTGCCGCCGCCCCGGTCGGAGCGGATGGCCGCGGAGGAGTTGCCGCTGGTCTCGACGGTCAGATTCTCTGCATTCGTTGTCCCGCCGCCGGTCGTCTGCAGGCCGCCGGAATTGTCGGCGGTCGTCGTGATGGTGGAGTCTGAGATCTGGACGGTCGTCCCGCTGCCATAGCTAAAAACGCCGTTGCCATTTTGCGCATCCGAGGTGATCGTTGCGTTCCGGATCGTCACCTGCGCGCCGTTTGTCGCCAGGAGGGCGGCATTGACGCCGTAAAAATCGCCGTTTTCCGCGTTGGACGACGCGCCGCCGTTTTTCGAGACGGTGCTATTTTCCAGCGTCACCGTTGCGCCATCCGCCCGCAGGGCGTTTTCATCATCGCCGGTGGAGTAATAGGCGGTGTCGGTATACGTACCGTCTTCCGTGATGGTCGTGGCACTATCGCCCTGATCGACCCCCGCGCTGCCGCTGGAAAGCGTCTCCAGTGCTGCTGCGGTGAGTGTGCCGTCTTCGTCAAAGGTCAGGGTCAGAATGTCGTCCACCGCGAGGTCCGCAAATGCAATGCTCTCATCATTTTGGGTGATCGTCACGTCCGCAAGGTCCACCGTCAGCGTCTGGGTGCCCGCGGTAAACGTCTGCCCGCCCGGCGTACCATTCGGCATCTGGCCGTCCGGCGGGGCGCTGCCGTCCATGGCCGCGTCGCTGTCGCCTTCCGGTTTTTCCGGCGGCGTCGCGTCGGACGGCTGTGTCCCGGCATCTTCTGCTGCTCCATCGCCGGTGGCGTCACCCTCCGGCTTTTCCGGCGGTGTCATATCCGACGGCTGCGTCCCAGCGGCTTGCGCTGCTGCATCGCCGGTGGCGTCACCCTCTGGCTTCTCCGGCGGCGTCGTATCGGACGATTGCGTCCCGGCGTCCTGCCCGGCAGTATCATCGCTGCTGTCGCTTTCCGGCTTCTCCGGCGGCGTCGCATCCGAGGGCTGCATAGCATCGGACTGGCTCAGCTCCCCCAATTGCAGCGTGACGGACGTGCCATCCAGGGCAGTGATCTGCCCCGTTACGCTCTGTCCGGCGTAAGCTGCCATCGAATCAGAACCAGCGCTCTGCGTGCCGCAGGCAGCTAGGGAGACGAGCATCGCCCCGGCGCAGAGCAGCGCCGTCCATTTCTTCCATTTTTTCATTTGAAACAACCTCCTTATTTACGCATACGGCCCGGCACAGCCAGCCAGGTCACGGCACTTTGGTTTCGGTTTCTGGGCAAAGCATAGCAGTGCAACCTAAAGCTTAGCTAAAGGCGCACCTTTAGGTTTCCTTTAATTTCATCGGCTAGGATAGGTCCAGAAGGAGGTACGCCCTATGAAAGAGCAAATTCAAACAAGCTTTGCCCGCTATGAAAAAAAGTACCGGCTGCAAGCCGGCCAGCAGCAGGCGCTGCTGCAGCAGATGCAGCCCTATCTCACGCCAGACCGCTACAGCAGTTATACCATCTGCAATCTTTATTATGACACCGCCGATTGGCAGCTGATCCGGGCCTGCCTGGAAAAGCCGGTCTATAAAGAAAAGCTCCGGGTCCGCAGCTACGGCGTCCCCAGCGATCAAACGCCGGTTTTTCTGGAAATCAAGAAAAAGTATGCCGGTATCGTCTACAAACGCCGGATCACGGCCGCAGCACAGGAGGCCGCCGGTCTGCTGACGCGGGACCTACCAGTCCGTGCCGCCGGGCAGATCGGCGCAGAGATCGCCCAATTTCAGGCCCGCTACCGGGCGGAGCCCCGGGTCTTTATCGCCTATGACCGCCAAGCCTTCTCTGGTGCGCAGGATGCTGGCCTGCGGGTCACCTTTGATACAAACCTCCGCTGGCGCCAGACGGAGCTGGACCTGCGCCTGGGCGATCACGGCGCGCCCCTGCTGCCGCCGGACGATGTTTTGCTGGAGATCAAACTCCCCGGTGCCTGCCCACTCTGGCTGAGCCGCCTGCTCTCCGCACAGGGCATTTTCCCCACCTCGTTTTCCAAATATGGCACCTGCTACCGGCAGAAGCTTGCAAAGGAGGCGCTGCGCTGTGCTTGATTCCATCTTGGGCCAAAGCCTGACCCTGCCCACCTTTCTGATCTGCACAGGCGTCTCCCTGGCGCTGGGCATCGTTTTGGCCCTGGCCAGCAATTTCCGCGCCCGGACAAGCCAGAGCTTTGGCCTTACGCTGGCGATTCTGCCCGCTGTGGTGCAGATCGTCATCATGCTGGTCAATGGCAATCTGGGCGCAGGCGTCGCCGTGGCCGGGGCGTTCAGCCTTGTCCGCTTCCGCTCGATCCCGGGTACAGCCCGGGAGATCGCTGTGCTGTTCCTTGCCATGGCCATTGGTCTTGCCACCGGCATGGGTTATCTCGGCATCGCCGTACTGGCCTGCCTGCTGCTGACTAGCTTCTTGCTGCTGTTCACCGCCCTGGGCTTTGGCCAAGACCGCGCTACAGTCCGGACGCTAAAGATCACCATTCCAGAGAATCTGGATTACGACGGTCTATTTGACGATCTCTTCGCGCAATACACCCGCTCCTGGCGCCTGAACCGTGTCAAGACGACCAATATGGGCACGCTCTTCTCGCTGGAATACGAAATCGTCCTCCCGGGTGATACCCCGCCCAAGGCGTTTCTCGACGCAATCCGCTGCCGCAACGGGAATCTCGATGTCCTCTGCTCCCGCCCGCTGCCCCGGGATGCCCTATAGGGGCAAAGCCCCACACGCAAAAAGGACACGCTGCCGCAGCAGCGTGTCCTTTTTGCGAACAATTATTTTGCGTATTCCACGGCTTTTGTCTCACGGATCACGTTGACCTTGATCTGACCGGGGTATTCCAGCTCGGACTCGATCTTCTTTGCCAAGTCTCTGGCAAGCAGGATCATATTGTCCTCCGAGACCTCCTCGGGCTTGACCATGATCCGAACCTCGCGGCCCGCCTGGATGGCATATGCCTTTTCGACGCCGGGGTAAGAGCCGGTGAGCGTCTCCAGCTTTTCCAGACGGCGGATGTAGTTTTCCACATTCTCGCGTCTCGCGCCGGGGCGGGATGCAGAGATGGCGTCGGCCGCCTGCACCAGGCAAGCGATGACGGTCCGCGGTTCCACGTCACCGTGATGCGCCTCGATGGCGTGGATCACAGCCGGGCTCTCTTTGTATTTCCGGGCCAGCTCCACGCCCAGCTGGACGTGGCTGCCTTCCATCTCGTGGTCGACAGATTTGCCCAGGTCATGCAGCAAACCGGCGCGCTTTGCCAGCTGGACATCTACGCCCAGCTCGCTGGCAAGCAGGCCCGCGATATGCGCGACCTCGATGGAGTGGTTCAGGACGTTCTGGCCATAAGACGTGCGGTACTTCTGCCGGCCCAGGAGCTTGATGAGCTCGGGATGCAGATTGTGGATACCCGTCTCGAAGGTGGCCCGCTCGCCCTCCTGCTTGATAACGCGATCGACCTCGCGGCGCGCCTTTTCGACCATGTCTTCGATCCGCGTGGGGTGGATACGGCCGTCTGTGATGAGCTTTTCCAGCGCCAGACGGGCGATCTCGCGGCGAACCGGGTCGAAGGAGGAGACGGTGATGGCCTCCGGCGTATCGTCGATGATCAGATCGACACCAGTGATCGTCTCCAGGGTGCGGATGTTCCGGCCCTCACGTCCGATGATGCGGCCCTTCATTTCATCGTTGGGCAGCGGCACGACGGAGACTGTTGCCTCGGCGGTATGATCCGCCGCGCAGCGCTGGATCGCGATGGAGATGATCTCTCTTGCCAGCTTGTCCGCCTCTTCTTTGTACTGCGCCTCGATCTCCTTGATCTTCATGGCCGACTCGTGGCGCACTTCGGATTCGATGTTCTGCAGCAGATAGTTTTTCGCGTCCTCCTGGCTCAGGCCGGAGAGCTTTTCCAGCATTTCCAGCTGGCTCTTTTTAATGAGATTGACCTCCTCCTGGGTGGCGGCAATCTGCTGCTGCTTTTTCCGCAGATCCTCTTCCTTCCGCTCAAAGGAATCCATTTTCTTATCCAGGGATTCCTCTTTTTGCTGCAGCCGGCGTTCCTGCTTTTGCAGCTCCGCCCGGCGCTCCTTGTTTTCCTTTTCGCTTTCGGTACGAGATTTATGGATTTCCTCTTTCGCTTCGACCAGCATTTCGCGCTTTTTGTTTTCACCGGCCTTGATGGCGTCGTTCACGAGCCGTCTGGCCTCATCCTCTGCGCTGCCGATCTCCTTCTCCGCGACCTTTTTGCGGTAGCGGATCCCGGCGAGGAAAAAGAT
>CAUBQU010000053.1 GCA_958438185.1 uncultured Oscillospiraceae bacterium | reverse complement strand
ATATGATATAAATCAAGAATAACTGGAATTTGAGGTGACGGCGGTGCGTGTTTATGAAAATGTCCGGCGGTACATAGAAGAGATGGGCGAGCCGCAGGCTGCTGTTGCCGAACGGGCGGGGATCCCCGCGGCGGCGTTTGCCCAGATGTTTACCGGGGCGCGGACGATGTATGCGGACGACCTGAAGGCGATCTGCCTTGCCCTGAACGTCACCCCGGAGCTGTTTGTGAAGATGCAACGAGGGGACATCGTGCCAGGTGCGGCCGAGGCGGAACGCGGTGAAAAGAGGAAGGAGCGTGAGACTTGATGCGAGACAGAATGCGGAGATTTTTGGCGGGCTGCCTGGTCCTTGCGATGCTGGCGGCTTGGTGCCCAACGCCGGTTTTGGCGGCGGATGCGGATATTTACGATGCCCAAAGCCTGGTGAATGCGCTGGCGGCGGGTGCGGATGTCACGCTGTGGCAGAATGTCACGGTGCCGGAGACCACGGGCCTGACGGTCGCGGAGGATAGCACAATCGACCTCAACGGCTATACGTTGACGGTGCAGGCCGTAACCGTCGACTGGGGGAAACAGCTGACCGTCCGTGACACTACGGATGGCATGGGGGCGCAGTGTGGGCTCCTGCAGGTGACACCCGGAACAGGGAAGGCGATTAAACTGGAGAGAGATGCCGCGCTGGTTTTAGAGAGCGGCGACATTTTGGTGACGGGCGCGGATTGGCGCGGGACCTATGACCATGTATATGCCTATAGCGGTGAGGGGATCTATGGACCGGCCGCGTCGGTCACGGTGCGGGGCGGAAGCTTGACGGCAAGCGGCGGAAGCGTTCAGTATGTGGAAGCGTATCGGCGGGAACTGAACGCTTGTGATGCGATCTTGGTCGGGCAAATGACCGTAGACGGCGGTGCGGTGAAGGCGACGGGTGGAAACAGCGCTTATTACCGGTCGAACCTCTGGGGCGATTGCGGCGCAGGAATCGCCGTGCAAAAAGGCGCGCTGACCGTAAACGGCGGCACGGTGGAAGCGACGGGGGGCGCGACGGTTTCCAAGGACGAGACCGCCCAGACCCTCTATGGCGGCGCGGGGGTCGCTATCCCGGCAGACAGCACGCTGACCGTCACCGGCGGTGCGGTCACGGCGATGGGCGGCCCGGCAGGGGCGGGCATCGGCGGGTGCGCCAAGAATGGCGTCAATGCCGGGCAAGTCAGCATTTCTGGCGGCACGGTCACGGTCACCGGCGGCGCGGGGGCGTTTGACCTCGGCGGCGGTTATGATGATGGTACGGCCGGGACCGCGGCGGGCCTTGCCGTCACCGGGGGGACGCTGGTATTTCAGACGTTTGGCCGGGCGACAAATGTCACAGCGCCGACGTTTCAGAGCTGCACCGTCAGCGGCGCGGGGGCGTATCAGCACGAGGGGACTTATAACGCAGATGGCAAGCTAACCGTCACGGTCACGGCGGTCACGGCGGACCGGGACACGGCGCACGCCGGGGCGAATGTCATGCTGACGGCGCGGGTGCAGGTTTCACGGACCAGCAACCTGACGACGCCTGCGCCGCAGGGGAAAATCGTCTTTTCACGGGACGGGGCCGTGATCGCCCAGGCGGCGCTTGCTGATGCGGCGGTCGGGGACAATGGGTTCCTGACTGCCAGCGCCCAGGCGGCTTGGGAGGCGGCGGCCGGAGAGGGGCTCATCACAGCGGCCTATGCCCCGGGGGAGCGCGACCGCTATGCGCCCGGCGAGGGTGCGGCGGCGTCTGCATCCTGCGCGGTGCAGGATCACAGTTTGCAATGTACGGTCGCGCTCCAGCCGACGGATGCGCAGGCGGGGGCGCTGCTTGGTGTCTGCCAGCTGTGCGGTGCGGAGCGCGAGATTCCGCTGCCGCCGCTGGGTCTGGCTGAGTATGACTATGATGTGGTGCAGGCGGCGACCTGCACGGCCACGGGGACGGGGCGGTATACCTGGAAGGTCACGGACTATGGGACCTTCCACTTTGACACGGTCCTTCCCCGGGCGGCGCACCGTTACCGTGATACGGTGACGGCCCCGACGTGTACAGCGCAGGGGGTCACGACACACGTCTGCAGCGCCTGCGGCGATACATACGAGGATGCTTATACTCCGGCGCTGGGGCATGACTGGCGCTTCCAGATCACGACCCAGCCGACGCAGACAGACGGCGGCGTCCTTACCGGCGTATGACAGCGCTGCGCGGCGGAGAAAACAGTCCCGCTGCCGAAGCTGGATACCGCAGGGTATACTTACCGCGAGGTGCGGGCTGCCTCCTGCGCGGCAGAGGGCGTGGGGCGCTACACTTGGAAGGAAACGGCGTACGGGACGGTTTTTGTTGACCTCTCGCTTGCCAAAACGGCGCACAGCTACGAGGAGACCGTGGTCGCCCCGACTTGCACGGGGCAGGGCTACACGCTGCATACCTGCAGCGCCTGCGGCGCGAGCTACCAGGATACCAGGACCCCGGCGCGGGGGCACAGCTATCGCTACCAGGTCGCTTCTGCGCCGACGGCTGCCGCGATGGGCGCTTTGGCAGGCACCTGCAGCCGCTGCGACGCGGCGACGTCGATCCCGCTGCCGAAGCTGAACACCGACGATTATCTCTACCGCGTCATCACGCCGTCCACCTGCCAGGCAGCCGGTACGGCGCGCTATACCTGGCAGACGACGCAATACGGCACGTTCTATTTTGATGTGACATTGGGCCTGGCGGCGCACAGCTACCGTGATACGGTCACCGCGCCGACGTGTACGGCGCGGGGGTATACGACGCACACCTGCGCGTCCTGCGGCACGTCGTATACGGATACTTATGTTGCCGCGCTGGACCACGCGTGGGATGAGGGCAAGATAACGGTCAAGCCGACCTGCACGGAGAACGGGAACAAGACCTACACCTGCACCCGCTGCGGGGAGCGGAAGAAACAGGTCCTGTTAAAGACCGGGCACAGCTATCGTGATACCGTCACAGCGCCGACGTGCACGGCGCGGGGGTATACAACGCACACCTGCGCGTCCTGCGGCGCGTCGTATACAGATGCTTATGTTGCCGCGCTGGACCATGCATGGGACGAGGGCAAGGTAACGACCAAGCCGACTTGTACGGAGGACGGGAGCAGGACCTACACCTGCAGCCGCTGCGGTGGGACGCGGACAGAGACGATCGAACGCAGCGGCCACCGCTACAGCGTGACGCAGGTCGCACCGACCTGTACGGCGCAGGGGTATGTGGAACATCGCTGCAGCGTCTGCGGCGATCGCTACCGCGACCAGTATACGAACGCCCAGGGCCATGCCTGGGACGAGGGAAAGGTCACCCAGGCGCCGGGCTGCACCGCGCCGGGCGTCAGGACCGAGACCTGCACCCGCTGCGGCGCGGCGCAGGAAATGCGCATCGAACCGCTGGGGCACCGCTATCAGGATACGGTGACGGCGCCGACGTGTACGGCGCAGGGGGTCACAACGCATGTCTGCAGCGTCTGCGGCGATACGTACGAGGATGCTTATGTAGAAGCGCTGGGGCATGATTGGCAGGCGGCGCTGGTCGTCCCGCCGACGGCGGAGACTGTGGGGCTGCGCCGTTACACCTGCACCCGCTGCGGCGCGGTCCGGGAGGAGACGGTGCCGCGGCTTGATGCGGCTGCCTGCGACGGCGGGGCGAGCTGCCCGGGGCGCGGCTTTACGGATATGCCCGCGCCGGGAAATTGGGCCCACGGCGGCATTGATTTTGCGGTCTCCCATGGGCTGTTTGCCGGGACGTCTGCGACGACGTTCAGCCCGGATGACAGCATGACCCGGGCGATGCTGGTCGCGGTGCTGTGGCGGCTGGATGGGCGGCCGGAAAGCGATGCGGCAGCTTCGTTTGCCGATGTTGCAGATGGCGCGTGGTATGCCGATGCGGTGCGTTGGGCGACGGCCCAGGGAATCGTCGCCGGGGTCGGCCATGGCCGGTTTGACCCGGCGGGCAAGATCACCCGGGAGCAGATGGCGGCGATCTTGTATCGCTACGCTGCCTGGAAGGGGTATGATACCGCCGCCCGGGCTGATCTGCAGACATTTCCGGACGCGGGCAGCGTCAGTGCCTGGGCCCGGGAGGCGATGGCTTGGGCCAACGCGGCGGGGCTGATCTCCGGCACGCAGACCGGCGGCGCGGCGCTGCTGGACCCGGCGGGGCATGCGACCCGCGCTCAGGTCGCGGCGATCCTCCAGCGCTTTGTGACGCGGGTAACGCCGTGAAATTGCCTGTTTTATTGTAATTGCAAAAAGCCGCCGGGCTCCTCGTTAGGAGCTCGGCGGCTTTGGTTTTATTTTGGCAGTGCAGCGACGTCAAGCGTCTTCGAAGAGGCCGAAGCCGGCGACTTCGGTCGTGGGGAGGGAGAAGACCAGGGCGCTGGCTTTGGTCCCGGGACCGGCTTTTTTTAAGATGGCCTGCATGATGGCGGCCTTTTGCTCCGCCCCGGCGACGATGAGCAGGACTTCCTTTTCCTCGGCGATGGAGATATTGTAAAACTTCTGCGTGTCTTTTTCCGCGGTGCCCTTGCCGTGGAGGACGGTGCCGCCCCGGGCCCCGGCTGCCCGGGCCGCGTTCATGACAAGGTCGGTGCTGCCCTCGTTGGCGATGGCGATGATGAGCTCATAACGATAATTCAGCGATGGCGTGTAGCGCGCTTCGGGGCTTCCGCCGTTGAGATAGGCCACGGTTTTCCCTCCTCCGATACTTTTGATGGGGACTGCGATCACGATGCCATGCCCCGGGACGCCGATGTGCAGCTGTCGCCGGGCCGCTTTGATGAATGCGGCGGTTTTTTCCTGGCTGGCAATGGTCATCACAATGCGTTTTTTCTCTGATTCGATGCCCAGCAGCTCGCGCATGCTCTGCACCGCGGTGCCGCGGCCGTGCATCGTCACGGCCAGGGGCAGCGACTGGGCCTGGCAAATCTCAGCCAGGACCGGCAGCGCGTCTGGGTTGATGATGGAAATGACGTAATTCATCCGGCGTCCTCCCAAAGTTCGATGATATCCAGGTCGCCATAGACCGGCGCTTCCCGGGCGGTGCGCTTGGCTCTGCGCTCGTAGAGGAAGCCGACCAGCTGGATTGACAGCAGCGGCATCATCGCTACTAAAGCGACGACGCCGAAGGTGTCGCGCAGGACATTGCCGCCCAGGGCGATGCTGGCCCCCATGACCAGCTGGAGCATAAACGTCGCCGTCATCGGGCCGGAGGCAACGCCGCCGGAGTCAAAGGCGATGGCCGTGTAAATATCCGGCACGAAGAAGGACAGCGCCAGCGCCGCGGCATAGCCGGGGACGACGAACCATAAAATGGAGATCCCCGTCAGGACCCGCAGCATGGCAAGGCCCATGGCGATGGCAATGGCGATGGAGAGGCTGCGCTTGATCGCCTTGCCGGGGATGGCCCCGGCGCTGACCGTCTCGATCTGCTTTTCCAGGATGCTGACGGCAGGCTCGGCAGAGATGATGAACCAGCCCAGGATGATCGCCAGCGGGATAAGCCACTGTGGGGCCGTGCGCCCCAGGGCGGCGCCCAGCTCCGCGCCCAGGGTCGAGAAGCCGATGTTGACGCCGGTCAGAAACAAGATCAGACCGAGGTAGGTATAGAGCAGACCGATCAGGATCTTGACCAGACGGCGGCGGGTCAGCCGCAGCAGCGCCAGCTGGAAGATCAGAAAAATGCCGACGATGGGGAGCATGGCGATGGCCATTTCCTTGAAATAGACCGGGAGCGCAGCGAGAAATGCGCCGCCGATGGCCGTCGTCGTCTGCAGGCTCGTGTGGCTGAGCTCTGCGACGGCCTCGCCGCCGTCGTAGAAAAAGCCCAGCAGCAGGACCGAAAGGATCGGGCCGATGGAGCACAGGGCGACCAGGCCGAAGCTATCCGCCTCGGCGCGGTTATCGCTGCGGATATTGGCTACGCCCATGCCCATGGCCAGGATGAAGGGGACCGTCATCGGGCCTGTCGTCACGCCGCCGGAGTCGAAGGCGATGCAGAGAAAATCCGGGTCCGTGAAGGCGGCCAGGAGAAAGATCAGCGCGTAGCAGCCCAGGAGCAGCCAGCGGAGATTTGCGCCGGTGATGATCCGGTACATGCACAGGGCCATAAACAGGCCGACGCCGATGCCGACGGTCACAAGCAGGACGGTGCTGCTGATGTGCGGGACCGTCTGCGCCAGGACCTGCAGGTCGGGCTCGGCCACGGTGATGGCAAAGCCCAGCACAAAGCTGACGCCGAGGATCAGGGGCAGGTTTTTCGTTTTAGTCAGCGCGGTGCCGATCTTTGTGCCGATGGGCGTCATGGATTGCTCCGCGCCTAGGGAGAACAGGCCCATGCCGAGGATCAGCATCAGCGCGCCGATGAGAAACGCCAGCAGCAGCTGCGGCTGCATGGGCGTCAAAAACAGGCAGAGCAGGCTGACTAAGATCAGGATCGGCAGGACGGAGACCGCGGACTCCCGGATTTTTTCCGCCAGCTCTGTTTTGGTGGCTTCCATGTTTGTTGTTTCCAGTTGTATGCGTCGTTTGATAGGCGTACCTCCTTTTTGCGTGCTTGGGCTTTAAACTATTTGGGAAGGGGTGATCTCGGTGGCGGCGCCGAGCAGCTTGCGCTGCAGGGCCAGGTATTGCTGCAGCTCGTCCGGCTCCAGCACTGCCAGGAGCTGCTGGGCGCAGGCGGCTGCCTGCGCGGCCCGGGCCTGGAGGAGGGCGCGGCCTGCCGGGGTCAGCGTGATGCGAATTTTGCGCTCGTCTCCGGGCTCCCGGGCCCGGAGGACCAGGCCTTTGCCCTCCAGATGGCGCACCAGCGCCGCGATGCGCGCGGTGCTGACGTGCATGGCGCGGCTCAGCTGCGTCGGGCAGGCGGGGCCGCAGTCTTCTAGGTAGCGCAGCGCGAGGCTCTCGCCCCGGGCCATTTCCGCCAGGGGCGCAAGGCCGGGCAGATGGGAAAAGCACAGCTGCAGCGCCAGAAATTCCTGCGCCGGGGATGTTTCTGCCATGACTGGGGCCCTCCTGACGAAAATGCTAATAGTGTTAATAAAATAATACCACAAAACCGGGAAAAATGCAATCCTTTTCCGCCGCGCCGCCTGGAAAAGCTGCCGGAGATGGGGGATCGCCCGGGAGGGGCGAAGGTTGCAGGAAACGCGTATTTTTTTCGAGAAAATGCTTGACAAACTGCGAGATCATTCGTATAATATAAAAGCTGCATGAAATGCAGCGCCGCCGTTGTAAGCGTGGTTTTACCGGCGGGGAATGATGCTGTTATAGCTCAGTCGGTAGAGCGCATCCTTGGTAAGGATGAGGTCGCCAGTTCGAATCTGGCTAACAGCTCCATAGTTTTGCCGCTTGAAACAGGACGTTTCAAGCGGTTTTCTTTGCGTTTGCAACTTTTTGGCGTGTTTTTGGCGTGTTTGCAGCTTCTATCGTGTTCGTAGCGTGTTTGTCACAATGCCGAAGGGCGGCAGCGGGGCGCAAACCAATCCAAGAACCTATGACGAAGACGCAAAGACCCGGGCGGGGGAGAAGCCCTCCTTTCCTCTCTCTGCGGCGGAAGCGTCAAACTCTTCCGCCGCACTTTTTTTGCTTTGGGGCGGTCTAACGG
>CAUBQU010000052.1 GCA_958438185.1 uncultured Oscillospiraceae bacterium | reverse complement strand
TCCTGCTGCAGCCGGTGCCGGATGCCCCGGGCACCTGCCCGCTCCCGGCTGCTTTGGCTCGCCAGCAGCGGAGCCACCGCCGGGCTGATCTGCAGCATGACCTGCCGCTGCGCCGCCCGCTCCTGCAGGCTTCGAAGCAGCATCGCCGCGATCTGGGTCAGCTCTGCCTGCCCCAGGGCGGAAAATTGGGTGATGCAGTCGATGCGGCCCAAGAATTCCGGCGGGTACAGCGACTCCAGCTGGGCCTGGCGGCGGGTGGGCTCGCTATCCGGGCAAAAGCCCAGACCGCACTTGCCCGTCTGGTCGCTGCCGATGTTGGAGGTCATGACGATCAGGGTGTGGCGGAAATCCACACGGCGGCCAGTGCTGTCGGTCAAAACCCCGTCGTCAAAGATCTGCAGGAGCAGCCCCGTCACATCCCGGTGGGCCTTTTCCAGCTCATCCAGCAGGACAAGACTATAGGGATTGCGGCGCACCTTCTCCGTCAGATCCCCGCCGTCCTCATAGCCGACATAGCCCGGCGGCGCACCCACCAGTCGGGAGACGGCGTGCTTTTCCATATACTCCGACATATCCAGCCGGATCATCGCCTTTTCACTGCCGAAGACGACCGCGGCCAGCGCCTTGCACAGGGCCGTCTTTCCCACGCCGGTGGGGCCCATCAGTAAGATCGCCGCCACCGGTCGGTTGTGGCTGGCCAGCCCTGCCCGGCCCCGGCGGACAGCCCCGGCGATCTCATGCACCGCCTGGTCCTGGCCGACGATCCGCTCCCGCAGCAGCTGCTCCAGCTGCTGCAGCCGCTGCCGCTCCTGGTCCTGGACTTCGCCCGCCGGGATCCCGGTGCGGTTTGCCACCGCCTGGGCGACATGCCGCGGCTGCACGGTATATTGGGGTATCGTCTGCTCCAGGCGGCTCAGCTTCTGCTGCAGCTGGACGGCTTGGTCCAGCCGGCGCTCCTGCAGGGCGCTGCCCAGGTCCCGGTCCAGCGCCGCCCGCTGCCGGGTAAAGCGCTCGCGGCCGCCCCTGGCGGCTTCCAGGGCTGCAATGGCCGCGCCCTCGTCCACCAGGTCCAGCGCCTTATCCGGGAAATAATGCTCAGGCAGGTAGCGCGCCGCCATCTGCACCGCCGTCTCCAGGGCCTGGTCCGTGATCTGCAGGCGGTGGTGCTGCTCCAGGCCGGGCCGCAGACCCCGGAGGATCTGCAGTGTCTGGTCCTGGCTCGGCTCCGCGATCTGGACACTGCGGAAGCGCCGGGCCAGGGCGGCGTCCTTTTCGATATAGCGGCGGTACTCCTCCAGCGTCGTCGCGCCGATCAGCTGCAGCTGGCCCCGGCCCAGAGCTGGTTTCATGATATTGGAGGCATCGATCGCGCCTTCGGCGGCCCCGGCGCCCACCAGGGTGTGCATCTCATCGACAAAGAGAATGATATTCCCCGCCCGCTGGATCTCCGCCAGCATATCCCGCAGGCGTTCTTCAAATTCGCCCCGGTATTTCGTCCCCGCGACCATCCCGGCCACGTCGACGCTGACAAGTCGTTTCCCCCGCAGCGGCTCCGGCACATGGCCCAGGGCCATCCGCTGGGCCAGGCCCTCTACGATGGCCGTCTTGCCCACGCCGGGCTGCCCGATCAGCGCGGGGTTGTTCTTATTCTTCCGGCAAAGGATCTGGATGACCTGGGCGATCTCCGCCTCCCGGCCGATGACCGTCTCCATTTTCTCCGCCTTTTCCAGCAGGTTTATGCCAAATTGATCTAATACTCTCGTAGGAATCCCCCTCTTTTCCGTGTCCAATTCCCGGCGCCGCAGGCTTACGACGGCATCGGTAAAAACATCGTCCAGGCAGACGCCGCACTGCTGCAGCAGCTGCGCCGCGCCGCTCTCCGGCAGCCGCCCGACCCCCAGCAGCAGATGCACCGGCTCCAACGGGCCGCCGCCCAGGTCCGACGCCGCCTGGGCGGCGACGCCCAGCACCTGCGCCGCCCCCGGCGTCATTCCCTGGCGGAGCGGGCTGCCGGGGCTGCCCTGCCCGATCTGCGCCAACAGCAGCAGCGCCAGCGCCGTATACGGCGCGCCGCACCACTGCAGGATGCGCCCAGCCGTCGTCTCCGGCGCGCGGCTCATCGCCAGCAGCAGATGCTCGCTGCCCAGGTACCCGTGGCCCATGCCCCGGGCCTCGCAGGCTGCCTGCTGCAGCAGACGTTCCGTCGCCCAGGAAAATTTCACCCGCATATGCCGCGCCTCCTCGCTCTGTGCCAGATCTTACCCCCCTATTGTCGTCGGAAAAATCCGGTTTTAAACCGCGCCGGTCTTTCTGGCGGAAATGCAATTCGGTTATTGCTTTTTCCAAAAAACATGGTAGAATATAGATGCAAAATTTTTTGCAATTCATTATGGAGGTTACAAAAATGGCATATTTCATTACGGACGCTTGCGTTCAGTGCGGCACCTGCGCTGACACCTGCCCCCTGAGCATCATCTCTGAAGTCGATGGCAAGTACGTCATTGACGCCGACGCTTGTGTTGAGTGCGGCTCCTGCGCTGCAGCATGTCCCACCGAGGCAATTGAACAGCGGTAAGAAAAGCGAACGAGCCTATGCTGCAATTGCATTGCGCATAGGCTCGTTTCTTGTATTGCCATGAAAAACCCATGGTTGCGTTACGCGGGAAGGCGGTCGTATGGCGTATTTTGAGCAGCTACACAGCGGGATCCGGATCCTCCAGCCGGAGGATTGCTTCCGCATGAGCACGGATTCCGTCCTTGTGGCAAATTTCCTCACCCTGAGTCGCGGCATACGCATTGCGGACCTGGGCTGCGGCAGCGGGAATATCACATTCCTGCTGGCGGGCCGCGCGCCGGACTGCCGGATCACCGGGCTGGAGCTGCAGCCCCTGGCCTACCAGGCGGCGCAAGAGAGCGTCCGCTGCAATGCCCTCGCCCCCCGCGTTGAAATTCTGCAGGCAGACCTGCGGCAGATCCGCACCATCCTGCCCCAGCACAGCTTTGACGCCGCCGTGGCCAACCCGCCGTATTTCCCCCAGGGCAGCGGGCAAGCAGCCGCCTCGCCGCTGCTTGCCGCCGCCCGGTCAGAGGAGACCTGCACTCTGGCGCAGCTGCTGGAGGCGGCGGCGTGGCTCGTCAAAACCGGCGGCCGTCTGGCGCTGGTCTATCGGCCGGAGCGGCTGTGCGACCTGCTGTGCGGCCTGCGGCAGGCGGGCTTTGAGCCGAAGCGGATGCGCCTGGTGCGCCATCACGCCGGGGCGCCGGTCTCGCTGCTGCTGGTCGAAAGCCGCCGGGGCGGCAAGCCGGGCCTGGCATTGGAGCCGGACCTGCTGCTTTTCACGCCCGACGGCGCGCCGACGGCAGAATACCGCCAGCTTTATCATTTAGACAAGGAGTGACCCCCCATGGCCGCGCTTTTATATCTCGTCCCCACCCCCATCGGTAATCTGTCCGATATCTCTGACCGCTGCCGCCAGACGCTGGCCGAAGCGGATTTTATCGTCGCTGAAGACACCCGGGTCACCCGGAAGCTGCTGAACCATCTGCAGCTGCATAAGCCCCTGGCGAGCTATCACGAGCACAACAAAGCCGCCGCCGGGCCAGAGATCATCGCCCGCATTGCCCAGGGGCAGACCTGTGCCCTGGTGACAGACGCCGGGTCCCCGGCAATCTCTGACCCGGGGGAAGACCTGGTCCGCCTGGCGGCCCAGGCGCAGATCCCCGTCTGTGCGATTCCTGGCCCCTGCGCCGCGATCACCGCCCTAAGCATCTCCGCCCTGCCGACAGGCCGCTTCACCTTTGAAGGCTTCCTGCCAGCCCAGAAAAAGCAGCGACAAGCCCGGTTGGAGCAGCTGCGCACGGAGCCGCGCACGATGATCTTTTACGAAGCGCCCCACCGATTGCTGGCAACGCTGGAGCAGCTGCTCGCCTACTTTGGCCCGGACCGGCCCATCAGCCTCTGCCGGGAGCTGACAAAGCTGCACGAGGAGGTCCTGCGCTTTGATCTGGCGTCCGCCCTGGC
Source organism: uncultured Oscillospiraceae bacterium (assembly GCA_958438185.1). Lineage (GTDB taxonomy): Bacteria > Bacillota > Clostridia > Oscillospirales > Oscillospiraceae > SVMC01. Next base: position 3,718 of record CAUBQU010000052.1, on the reverse strand, counting down.
CTATTTTCAGGAAAACGCCCCCCGGGGTGAATTCGTCCTGGTCATCGGCGGCGCGCCGGAGGCACGGCAGGACGCCCCGGATCTGACAGCTGGCGCGGCGCTGGTGCGGCAGCTGATGGCGTCCGGCCTCTCCCGCAAGGAAGCCGCCCGGCAGGCCGCCGCGCAGACAGGTCTTGCAAAAAATCAACTCTACGACGCTTCCATGGCAGAACCAGACGGACCGGCCGCCCCCGCCGGGCGCAAGTGATCTTAGTCACAAAGGACGCTGGCACAAAAACGGAACGAACGCAGCTGCGCTCGTTCCGTTTTTTCCTTTTTCACCGAAAAGCTTCATTGATGCAGCTTACGCAGCGCCGTCAAAGCCCGACGGGCACCGGGTTCAAGGACGCCAAGCGCTCGGAGCCATGGACATCCAGCGTCGTCTTTTGATAGACGCGCGTCCGCCCAGCCGCGGGATCTGCGCTGGAGGTCAACTGCTTTTGCAGCAGCTCCATCGCCTGGCGGCCCATCTCGTCATAGGACCGCTCCACCGCCGTCAGGGACAAGCCCATGCAATCGAGATATTCCACATGGTCAAAACTGATGACGGAAATATCCCGCCCCACCTGCAGGCTCTGCTCGTTCAGATACTTGAGCGCGCCGATGGTCGTCATATTGCTGGCGCAGAACAGCGCCGTCGGCGGCTGGGGCAGATGCAGCAGCTCCTTCGTGCAAAGATAGGACAGATCCGAGCGGAAATTACCGTGACGGATATAAGCAGCCTCTAGGGGCAGGCCAAATTCCTCCAGTGCCCGGCGGTACCCCGCCGTCCGCTCCCGGCCGGGGCGCGTATAATCCGGGCCCGTGATGATGGCGATCCGCCGGTGCCCCGCCAGGATCAGCGACCGGACCGCCTGATACGCGCCCTCTTCGTCCTCGGAGAAGACGCCGTCCAGCGGCAGGCCGTGGATATCCCGGTCCAGCAACACCACCGGCACGCCACGCTCTTGCATCCGCTGCAGGCGCAGCCGCGTCTCATCATCCGTCTCAAAAACCGGCGCGATGATCAGGCCCTTGATTCGCAAGCCAAGGACCGTCTGCAAATACCGGTGCTCCTTCTCCGGGTCCTCATCCGTATTGAACAGAAAGACGTTATAGCCATAGAGATCTGCCTTCTCCGCGATCCCCCGCACGGCCTTGGAGAAAAAGGGGTTCTCAATATCCGTCACAAAGACGCCAATATTATTGGAATCGCTCTTGCTCAGGCCCCGGGCGATTTCGCTGGGGACATACTCATTTTGCCGGATGACATGCAGGATCTGCTGCCGCGTGCTGTCCTTCACATGACCTTTGCCGTTCAGGACGCGAGAAACCGTCGCCGCCGAAACACCAGCTTTGGCGGCAATTTCTGAAATCGTCATACACTTTTCTCCCTCAACAGCCGTGCTTAACGGTTATAGTTGACGATTTTCTCGAATTTCTCCGCCACCAGGCTCGCGCCGCCGATCAGGCCGCCGTCAATATCGCTCTGGGCCATCAGATCCCGGGCGTTTTTATCGTTCATGCTGCCGCCGTAAAGAATGCGGATATTCTGTGCCGCATCGCCATAGACGTCGCGAATTGCGTTCCGGATGGCGCGGATGGTCTGGTTCGCATCCTCCGGTGTCGCCGTCATGCCGGTGCCGATGGCCCAAATGGGCTCGTAAGCGATGACGACTTCGTCCAGCTGTGCCCGGCTCACGCCGTGCAGGGCGGCCTTCGTCTGCAGGCAGACGACCTCTTCCGTGATGCCCATCTGCTTTTCCGAAAGCTTCTCCCCAACACAGACGATGGGCTTGAGACCCTCGGCCAGCGCCTTACAGACCTTCTTGTTGACCGTCTCGTCCGTCTCACCAAAGTACTGGCGGCGCTCGCTGTGGCCGAGGATGACATATTCCACGCCCAGCTCCTTCAGCGACGCGTAGTTGCACTCGCCGGTAAACGCGCCCTTGTCCTCAAAATGGACATTCTGCGCCCCCAGCTTGATGTTCGAGCCCTTCAGGCCCTGGGCAGCAGCAAACAGGCTGACCGTCATCGGGCAGATAACGACCTCGGCCTGGGATGCCTGGGCCATATTCCGCAGCGCGGCAACCAGCTGGACCGTCTGGCCCGGCGTCATATTCATTTTCCAGTTACCGGCAATCATAGGTCTTCTCATACGATCTCTCCTAACTCAAAGTAAAACGGCAGGCACAGTATTGCGCCTGCCGTCGAGCCTTTTTTAATAAAGCTTCTTGCGGATTTCGACGTTGCCGGATGGGCAGACAGCTTTGCAGTTGCCGCAGTTGCAGCACTTATGCGGATCGTCCCGATCCCCGGCGATGATTTTCTTCGTGGCCGAAGCACCCAGGCGGTTTGCACCGGCCTTGATCATGGCAACGGCATCGTCATAGGTCCGTACGCCGCCAGACGCCTTGACGCCCATATCCGGGCCGACGGTCTGCCGCATCAGGGCCACATCAGCGACGGTCGCGCCGCCGGTGGAGTAACCGGTGGAGGTCTTAACAAAGTCCGCGCCGACGAGCTTGGCCACGGTACAGACCTTGACCTTCTCTTCGTCCGTCAGCAGGCAGGCTTCAATGATGACCTTGACCAGTGCGCGGCCCCGGACTGCGTTGACAACGCTCTCGATATCCCGCTTGACCAGCTTCCAGTCGCCGGACTTAATGGCACCGACGTTAACGACCATGTCCACTTCCTTTGCACCATTGCTGGCAGCATCGCTGGCTTCAAATGCCTTTGCCTCAGGTGTGCTTGTGCCAAAGGGGAAGGCGATGACACAGCAAGGAGTGACACCGGAGCCTTCCAGCTGCTCGGCGACAAATTTCACATAAGAAGGATTGACGCAGACGCTGGCGGTGTGGTACTTTTTCGCCTCGTCGCAGATTCTGCGGATGTCCTCCAGGGAAGCTTCCGGCTTCAAATAGGTATGGTCGATATATTTCGCCATACCCGCCGGGTCCATACCGTCATTCGCGGAAGCGACGCCGCTGGCGCCGTACTTCGCGCAAATCTCTTCGGTGACCTGGCGAATAATTTCATTGATATCCATAGTTTTATCCTTTCCTCTATCCGGCGGTCAGTGAATGCCGGCCTCCGCGGCGATCTTTGCCGTCGCTGTCAAGCCGAGACGAGACGCGCCCGCGGCCAGAAGGTCCTGCGCCTGCTGAAGCGTCTTGATCCCGCCGTCGATCTTGATCGCGATATGGCGGCCCAAAATACCAGCGGCATACTGCACATCCTCGACGCGCGCACCGTGACCAGAGAGCATGTTTTGAATCTTGATAAAAGTCACGCCGCTGCTTTTCAGCATTTTTAGGACGGCTTCCTTTTCATCTTCGTCAAATATGCTGTGCTCAAATACCGCTTTCACGAGGACGCGGCCCTTTGTCAGCTCCAGCATTTCGTCCAGCTCCTGGCGGGCGACGTCTATCTGGTGCGATTTTAGCGCCAGGTTGTTCAGCGCAACGTCGATCTCCTGCGCACCATTGGCCATGCACTCCCGCAGCTCCGCCATTTTGGCGGCAGCGGACATACAGCCGTGGGGGAAGCCGACAGCCGTCCCCAAGGCAACGGTTGAACCGGACAGCGCGACTTTTGCCGCCGGGACGTAGTACGGCGCGACACAGACGGCTGCGACAGAAAGACGCCGCGCCAGCGCGCACTCCCGCATGATCGTCTCGACTGTCGTATCCGGGTT